>CAIOZW010000133.1 GCA_903862855.1 uncultured Acidobacteriota bacterium | reverse complement strand
CGCCACCAGCGCGGCTAGCAGAAGAACGTTTATCCAGTCGAAACCCTGCCGCCCCGCTCCACCTCCTCTGACCAGCCTTTCGGCAACCAGATAGAGCGTCATCATCTCAAAGGCAAAGACACACTCGGACATGAGGCTTGAAGTAGCCAGAAACATCAGGGGCTGACAGAGAAGCGTCAGGGTAACGATGATCAAGGTCAGATTGACCTTGATCTCTCGATATTTCCTGAAATAGAGGAAACTGCTGACACCAAGTCCAATCATCGCGATCAGTGAAATGGACTTGAGCGCCGTGACATTCTCTGGAAACTCCCGAAAAAATCGAAATGGTATCGACAGCAGAAGAGGATAGAGAGGCGGATAGAGTGGCAGTATGCCGGGAGTCGGCGAATTGATCACCTGATAGCCCTGCCCTGTCGCGATCGACTTTGCCAGCAGTGCATACCAGGCATCATCAGCAAAGAGACCAGCAACGCGATCTGTCAGGAAATAGTAGAAGAATAGAGAGAAACCAAGGGTTCCACCCAGCAGGATAAGGTCTCGACGCGAAACCGTTCCATCATCTGTCGGAACTGGTGAGACAGCAGGCTCTATCACTATGACTCCTTATGATAAATCGGGAGTGGCGGTCAGATCTCGAGGATCGGACACCTCCCCAGAAAAGTCTGAATTTATGTCCTGATCCCGCCGGACTCCGGTAAGACCGTGGTCCGGCACGATCCGATGCCCCTTGACTGCCTGGGGTGGCTGGGGCGGGCGGATGGCAGCGTGCAATGCCGGATGGCTCACGTCCAATCATAACCTCACTCACTGCTTCTCGATCTCGGATCAGTCAAAGTGGATCTCAATGCCGGCCATCTTGCCGGTAGCAGCTACGAGATGGTCGTTCGATCTAACGATTATTACAAGGTCAGGACCTCGCCGTATCGCTCACGAAGCAGGATTTCATGGTAAAGCTGATGCCCGGCGATGATCCAGGCGGCCGCCCGAGGGGTGAGCGGATGATCTCCAACAACCCCGCGCCGATCCCACGCCTCTGCGGAGAGATGGCGGAAGAGCATCAATGTGGCCTGACGGACTATCACAAACTCATCGATCAGATCCGCCAGACGAATCCGGTCAAAATCCGCCCCGGTAACAAAGAGATCCTGATCGAATGGACTGAGCGGTGTCGCATCATTGCGGGCAATTCGGAGAGCTCGATAGGCGAAGACCCTTTCAGTATCGATGATATGGCCCAATACTTCGCGCACCGACCATTTACCAGCTGCATAACGAAATCCCGCCTTTTCAGCTGTGACCTGCCCAAAGAGACTGACCATCTGCTCCTGGCCGTTTTCGAGCGTCCAGACTATCCTTCCATCTGGTACAAGCGACACATAACGCTCGAAATATTGCCCATAATCACCACTTGCAGGTCTGATTCCCGCTTGCCCCATCTCTCTCTCCATCGTCTCTGACCTCATTCGAAAATGCAACGACCGCCGGATCACCCGATCCATGTCAAATCCACTGGTTGAGATTGCACAGGAACAGAATATAACTCATCCCTCTTCTGACGTCACTGCCAGTCACACGAGGAACTGGAAATGCCAATTTTGGATCCAGCGCAATCGCATCTTCCCACCAGTCATCTCCGTGGCTTCGAGTGAGATCTCTCTGACTGGAGGCTTCCTGGTAGCCTCCAGCGAAGACGCAAAGGCGCGAAGGTGGGGCAATTCGCGAACCGCCTCGACAAGGGCCCCGACTCCGAGACAGAATCGACCCTGCAGAGTAGGTTGCCCTCAGACCACAGTTTATGTTCACACGGTCATATGCCACCTTGAGCTGGTGAGTCAGCGATCCGCCGCGAGGAAGGAGTGGGCCATCGACGATAAGACCAGACTGCTTGCAGTGGCCGGAAGGTGGAAAATACTCTCAATTAATAATGCGATTACCCAGATTATGGATCGGTCACCCAGTGGATCGGCAGACAGCGAGCAGGCCCGACGCTCAAGCAGGTATTGAGCAACCTCACCTGCTCGTTACTGGCCCTGCAGTGAACCGGGTTTAAGGCCTCTTACCCGCTCAAGAGATTTGACGTGGGAGAGATCGACGCTCTTCATTCTGGCACTGGTCAGATCTGCTTCGGTCAGATCGACTTCGTCCAGCTTTGATTCAGTCAGGTCGGTTCCGGTCAGATTGGCTCCTGTCAGATCGGTTCCGATCAGATTTGACCTGATCAGCGTCGCCCTGGTCAGGTTTACGCCACTCAGAACCGCTCTGATCAGATCCGCTTCCGTCAAAGTCGCCCTGGTCAGATCGACATCCGTCAAATCGGCACTCGTGATCGTCGCCTTGTTCAAATTTGCTCCACTGAGGTTTGCCCTGATCATCTCGGCCCTCGTCAGATCTGCCTGGGTCAGATTGGCTCTGGTCATGTCGGCGAGGCTCAGATTTATCTCGGACAGGATTGCCCCCGTCAGGTCGGCACGAGTCAGATCCGCTCCCCTCAGACTTGCCCCAGTCAGATCAGCCCCTTTCAGAATCGCGCCCGTCAGGTCGGCACCGCGCAGATTGGATCCTCTCAGGTTGGCTCCCGTCAATTCGGCTCGCCTCAGATTTGATCCCTTGAGGTCGATCCGCAGATCATTTTTCTCCTCATACTCGATCCACTTCCGCCTTCCAATGACTGTCAGGGCGATCTGTACATCGCTGCTGATCATGTCGGCACTATTTGTGCTCTTTTTGGAAAAATTCTGGATGAACGCACAGAGGGCCTCCATCACCGTCCAATGATCCTTGACCGAGTCACGCGCGATTCGTTCCAACGCAAAAATCCCACCTATTCGAACCTCTGCCTTTTCACTCCCCAGAAGCTCGATGGCCTTGCTGTATCTCTCCGTTATCTTACCATCCTCGTTGACGCGGATATCGAGCCAGGTTACGTACAATCCACCAAGAAGTACTGCCCCGCCAATGATCTGGGCAAGATTGCCACGAATACTGTTCTCGAGTGCCAGCATCTCACGATCAAAGTTTGGCTTCTCCTTGGCGTCAAAACAATCATAGTTATTATTGATAAATTTATTACGGTATGCATTGACCTGGTATCGCGGCACCAGCCAGAGAACCAGGATAATGATCAAGCCGATGATGATCCCAACCAGGAGCAGCAGTGAATCTGCCGGGAGCGACAAGATGGATCTGAACTTGTCGGCGAGAATCTCCCATCTTTGGTAGATGTAGATGCCGGAAACAAAGCTCAGCAGGCCAAAAAAGAGGCCACGCCAGAATTTCATCTTCCCAATGATCGCAGGTACCATAATAATTTCACCTGTCGGTAGGATACCGAGACTCAATTCACGTCAGAGAAGTCAGGATGATTCATTACGCTCATGACTGCCGGGCGATTCCTGACGAGAGATCAAAGATCTTCATCGGCCGTTTGCAGTGGCTGCCAATTCCGCAGGATCAGGCGAGCAGCTCATTGACCAGCATCCCGTGGACATCGGTGAGGCGAAAATCGCGACCGGCATAGCGATAGGTCAGTCTTTCATGGTCAAATCCAAGCAGATGCAGGATGGTCGCGTGCAGATCGTGGACGTGGACCGGTTTCTCAAGTGCAGCAAAACCAAACTCATCGGTCGCACCATGAACATAGCCACTTCGAACTCCCCCACCAGCCATCCAGATCGTGAAGCCATGATTGTTGTGATCGCGGCCCCAGTCGGCCTTGTCTGAACCACCCGAGGCGCCAGTCAGTTCGACCACAGGAGTGCGGCCAAATTCCCCGCCCCAGATGACCAGAGTATCATCGAGCATCCCGCGTTGCCGCAGATCGGTGAGAAGAGCCGCGATCGCCTTGTCCGTCGCCTGGGCAAGCTGCTTGTGTGAGGTGGCCAGATATTCGTGGCTGTCCCAAGGCTGATCCTTCCCCTGCCAGACCTGCACAAAGCGAACGCCACGTTCCAGCAGCCGTCGCGCCATGAGCAGTTCGCGGCCATAGAGGGTCTCACCATACATCTGACGAATCGATTCCGGCTCGCGGCTCACATCGAAGGCATCAGTCGCTTCGGCCTGCATACGGAAGGCCAGCTCATAAGACTGAATCTGTGCCTCGATGACGGGATCCTCAGCGCGGGTCTGCTGAAATCTGCGATTGAGCCTCGCCAGCAGGTCAAGCTGCTTTCGCTGCTGAGGCCGGCTGCTGTGAGTGCTATTGATATGCTCGATGAGGCGCTCAATCTCGGTCTCTTTTGTATCGATATAGGTTCCCTGATAGACCGAGGGGAGAAAACCGGCTGTCCAGTTCTGCGTTCCGCTGACGGGATATCCGGAGGGACAGAGGACCACAAATCCGGGAAGATTCTGGTTGACCGTGCCCAGTCCATAAGTGAGCCAGGAACCAAGACTCGGACGGATCTGGCGCAGATCACCACAGTTCATCATCAGCAGCGAAGGCTCGTGGTTTGGCAGCTCTGTGTGCATCGAACGAACTACGCAAAGTTCGTCGACGTGTTGTGCCACGTGCGGATAGAGTTCACTCACCTCGATGCCGCTCTGCCCGTGCTTCGCGAATTTCCAGGGAGAAGCAAATCCGACACCAGTCTTGCGCTCCGTCTTGAAATGAATAGGGAGTGGCTTGCCATCATACCGGTCGAGCATCGGTTTTGGATCGAACGTGTCGACCTGTGACGGTCCGCCGTTCATGAACAGATGGATCACCCTCTTGGCCCGTGGAGCGAAATGCGGCACCCTGGGAGCAAGCGGATTGACATAGGGAACTTTCTCGGCAGTGACATTCTGACTGCCGAGTGTCTGAAAGGCGAGTGCTCCGAGGCCCATGCCACAGGCCTGGAGCAGATCCCGACGCGAATAATGGCGATCTGGCAGATCGGCCGGCGGAGTGGTCATCGAATCATCAATCATTCTCTTCATCATCTTCAGCTCCAACTCAATCGATCATCATAAACTCAGCCGAGGCAAGCAGCACCTGGGCATATCTCTCCCAGGCATTGAGACGGCTGGTGGCCGGATGGCGAAAATCGCGAACCGAGTCCCACTCCTGCCGGGCCCCATCCAGTTCACGAATAATGATGCGCCACTTGAACTCCTGTACTCGGGCCATCTCGACGATAAAGTCGATGGTCTGACCACGTTTGACGGTTACCTCTTCGATCCTGGTCTCGGTTGGCGTCGATTTACCGGTCCAGACTGCCAGGTCACCCGCAGGGCTCATGCTGATTCGTGCCGGAAGTCCATCGCATTTCCGACATCCATTGTCGAACCGTTGTTCGAAGAAACTTTGAATGTTGATTCGCGCATCGGCTGGCGCAGTCCAGCGACGAATCTGTACCCGCCCTTTCTCATCGCTCGCCAGGCCTCCCTGTGCCGCAAGAAAATGGGTCGGTGTCCGTGGGTCGCCAGGCATTGGGCTTGATCGCCACGCGCCACTGGTAAAATGGCCATACGCACTGAACTTTCCCTGACCGTCACCCGTGCCGAAAGACCATGACCTTGCCCGCTCCTCCTCGGCTGTGGTGAGAAGCGGCGCATCATTCATCTCATCCTGAATATACTCAAGGGCAGCAGCAAGCTCCTCACGTAGCGGCAGCCGACCGAAGAGAAGACGATAGAGGCTCTCGACACGACGGCGCGAGCCGCGAGCCGCAACAAACTCCGGTCGTGTCAGCAGAGCCTGCGCCTGGTTGATCACAAAAGGGCTGTTCATCATCAGCAGCGCCTGCTGTGGAACGGTGGTCAGATAGCGTTGCGGACTATGCGAATCGGGAGACGCAAAATCGAAGACTCGAAAATCGTTCGGGACCAGCGCCCGGTCGATAAAGGCATAGATCGTTCGCCGTAACCCGAAGGGCCAGGCAATGGCGCTCTCGGGCAGGCCACCAGGTCGGCGATCAAGGTTTCCTCCTGCCACAAGAAGTGAATCACGAAGCTCTTCATAATCGAGCCGGCGTCGATTCATCTTCCAGAGCAGTCTGTTCTCCGGATCGACCAGCACCGCATCCCGAACCTTCCCTTCCACCCTCACCGCTGTCGGGGAGCTGCTTTGCCGATAGGCACGTGTCAGCATGATCTGCCGATGGAGAGACTTGAGCGACCAGCCACCATCAATGAACCGGCGCGCCAGATGATCGAGCAGCTCAGGATGGGTCGGGCGATCTCCCCGGGTTCCGAAATCACTCGGGGTTCTGACGATCCCTGCCCCAAAATGATACTGCCAGACACGATTGACGATCACCCTGGCTGTCAGCGGATTCTTCGGGTCAATGATCGCCCGCGCCAGCTCCAGGCGGCCACTGCCGTCCGTGAATGGCTGACGAACATCACCCGAGAGAATACGCAGAAACTGCGGCTTGACCTCTTCACCACGATTGTTTGGATTTCCGCGGACCAGAACGTGCCCTGGCTGGAGTTCGGGCAGATCTTCGATACTCTGGGCGCGTGGCGGCGCCCCCTCATAAGCGTGCTCAAGTGGCATCGTCTCCAGTCGTCGGCGTTTGCCACCCTCGTTCTGCCGATCCGTCGAGAGCATTATCTTCTCATAATCCTTGAATTCGACATTGGTCGGCGCGCCATCTCCGTGAAGAACCTGGCGCAGCGACTCCTCCTCTGGATCGGCACACGGATCGGGCTTATCCGCCGCCGCAAGGAGCCGGCCGTAGATGTCCGCAGCCTCGCGCAAGGTCGCCGGTCTTGTCTCAAAAGCCTCGACTACCCGTGGATTGCTGCTCCGGGCTACCGCCGAGATCGCCGCAGCGGCGCTCGTGGCATCAAATTTGCCGTCAGGAATCGCCGCCAGCCCTCTCCAGATTGCCCAGACCGGACCATCCTTGATCGCTCCTCGCCATCGCTCGAGCAGAAAAGCATTGAGATCCTTCTCACGCGCAAACTTCTGCCGCTCTGCCTCAGTCTTCAGTTCGCTTGACTCCCCAACACCCAGCAGCAACCTGGCAATCTCAGGTGCGGTGCGGTAGAGCGCCTTCAATGCCGGAAAGCGAGCCTCACGCAGCTTCGCTACCTCCTCGGCAACCCGACGCCGCTCATCGGCCAGGACCTTTGCGTGACGGTCATCCCCCCCGCCCTTTGTATCGAGAAGCGGCAACTCTTCAGGCTCCCTCGTATTGGCAAAGACCGTGAAGAGTGAATAGTAGTCCTGCGTCGGAATTGGATCGAACTTATGGTTGTGGCAACGGGCGCAGCTCACGGTCAATCCGAGAAGACCACGGGAAACAAGATCGATCTTGTCGTCGAGCTTCTCCTCACGTGTCACGCCCAGACCTCCCCGCGACAGCGAAAGGAATCCGAGTGCCGCAAGATTCCTCGACTCATTGCCCGGCACCCGGTCGGCTGCCAACTGTTGCTCGATGAAACGGTCGTATGGCAGGTCTTCGTTCAATGCCCGCACCACCCAGTCACGATAGGTGTAGGCGTATGGAAACCAGGCCTGGAGATTTCGCCCGGCATCGACCATGCCCACCGTATCAGAATATCGCGCCAGATCGAGCCAGTGTCGGCCCCACTTTTCACCATAATGCGGACTGGCAAGCAGCCGGTCGAGAACCTTCTCGTATGCTCCTGTTGAACGATCCGCCAGAAAGTCAGCCATCTCCGCCGGTGTTGGTGGCAGGCCGATCAGATCGTAGCTTGCCCGCCGAAGGAGTGTCCGCCGGTCGGCCTCATCACGGTATGTCAGCCCCTCCGCCTCCAGTCGGGCCAGCAGAAATGCATCGATCGGAGTAACTGTGCCAGTTCTCACTTGAGGAACCGGTGGATCGGCAATTGGCTGAAACGACCAGAAACTCCGGTGCTCAGGCCTAAGCGGATCTCGGCCCTGCTCGGCCCCGGCTGGTTCAAGGCTTACAAACGACAGTATCAGCAGGCTTACCAGCAGCATTGAGAGTGTTATTCGGTTGCGAGTCATTTTGGGATCCTTGAAAGGGAACGTCGAGTCTGCTCACTTCATCGTTCCCAACCTGTTGATCAGGATCAGGAGCGACTGAGGGTCGATTCAGGTTCGACCCCGATGACACTAAACCATCCCGGGCCGATCTGACAATACTTATTTGCCTTTGTATGCCTGCTTCTGCCTGAATATTGATCGTGACCTCTTCTACGATCAGTATCTCCAGGATGATAAGTTAGAGAATTAATATTATCCTGTGATCTCCTATCCAACCTGCACATTCTTTCCTGCGTCAAAAGCCCAAGTCGATTAACTTATGGAGTGAGATGGTCCGATTGGGTCCGCGCTTTAGGCATCAATGGTGATGTACCATCTCTGGAATGGACGTTCTTATCAGATTGACAAAGGCGGGAACAGGTATCTCAACCTCTGTCAGAGACATTGATGTCCGGGCTCTATGGTAGATTGCCCGGCTGGTGATCGATTATTCTTGTCCACTTTTGAAATATGATGGAAATGACAGTAACATCCGCGCCATTGCTGAGCCAGATCGCACCAGTCGATCCGGTGGGGTCTGGGATCCAAGTCAAAATTGATGAACAGATCGATTTGTCGCGGCCTGCGAATGCCGTGATGCGTTGGCTGCAGAGTGACGGATCATGCGCCCGACTCCGCGAATCGGACGAGAAGCCCTTCGACGTCCAGCATTACCTGCTCGAACAGGACGAGGGGTGACCGACTGCAGGTTCGCCTTGTCGGACCGCACCAACCGCTTGTCGCCAACGAATCGAATCAGGCCACCATACCTGATTCTCCCCAGCAAGAACCGGCCTTTGCCAGGTGGAGCCGCTTGAGCAACCTCATTCAGGCCCGGTATTTTCAGATCATTTCAATCCCGGAGACTCCTGCGAT
>CAIOZW010000132.1 GCA_903862855.1 uncultured Acidobacteriota bacterium | reverse complement strand
GGTCAGGTCAACTATCATCTCCACCCCGCGACGGCGGTCGGTGCGGCGACCGTGGCCATCTACCTCAACAGTGACATTGTCGCGCTCGGCGAGCTGCTTGTCGGTAACCTCGCCCCAGCCATCTTCACTCAGAATGCCTCAGGTGAGGGAGTTCCGGCAGCCTATGGTCTGCAGGTGGTCGGTTCGTCGACCCGCCTGGTCGACCTCTTCAATTACAATTCATCCCTTTCGAGATGGGAGGCCCGCCCGATCAATCCCGGGACCCCATCACAGCCGGTCTATCTGGCCCTCTTCGGTACCGGGTTTCGTGCGGCATCAGGTGTTGCCGCCGTCACCGCCAAAATTGGCGCAACGAATATTCCCGTCCAGTACATCGGAGCAACGACAGACTTTGTCGGACTCGATCAGCTCAATATCGGACCTCTTCCTTCTTCATTACTGGGAACAGGCACTCTCTCCCTGCAGATCTCGATCGAGGGGCGTACCACAAACCAGACTCAACTGAAATTTCTTCAGACCCTCGCCCTCAATGCTGAATGGAGAGCGCCCAACGGCCCATACGGTGGCCGATTCAGCCGGTTGCTTCTCAGCGGTGGCAGCATCCTCGCCGGCTCTTATGACAATGGTATCTTCAGATCGACCAACAATGGTGAGAGCTGGACAGCCGTAAACAACAATAACTACAATTTGACCGTCTATTCCATGGTCAATCACAATGGAAAAGTGTTTGTGGGTGGCTATGGAGTCGACATATCGAGTGACAATGGTCAGTCATGGACCCAGTTCGACAACTCCATCAAGGGCAAGGTGGTTCAGGCCCTCCTTTCATCCGGCAACAATCTCTATGCTGGTACCTACGATTTTGGACGATCGGAAGGCACCGTCTACGTGACATCAGACAATGGTGCGACCTGGACGAACCTTGATCTGCGGTTATCGCAGCGCGCGGTGATCGCGCTGGCCTCAACCCCAGGAAATCTCTTTGCCGGGACAAGCGGGAATGGAATACTCCGTTCAACCAACAATGGACTGACCTGGTCGCCAGTCAATGATGGCCTGACCTCACTGGTAGTCACGCAACTTGTCACCAGCGGGCCAAACATCTTTGCCGGTACTGAACGTGGTCTCCTTGTCTCTTCAAACAATGGTCAGAACTGGAGCCAGGTCAGCGCTGAACTCTCCGAACAGATCATCACATCGCTCCACGCCAACGGGAACGATCTTTTTGCCGGGACGAACAGTGGGCGGATCTATCTGTCGACCAACAATGGGCTGACCTGGACTCAGGTGAGCAGCGGACTCCCACCGTTTCCAGTCTATGGTATCCTTGGTGTCGAGAACAGTATCTTCGCGGCGACATTTGGCGCAGGAATTCATCGTTCAAGCAACAGGGGTGCTGCCTGGAATAGTGCCGCGCAGGGGCTGACAGCCATCGTCTTCAAGTCGCTGATAGTAAACGGGGAGAATCTGCTTCTTGGGACGGGCGGAACCGGCCTCTACACCTCAATCAACAGAGGGCAGAGCTGGACACAACTGCCACCACTCACCGATGTATTCTTCGACGCCCTGGCTGGCGATGGAACCACTTACTATGCCGGTTCCTCGGGGCTCATCTTCAAATCGAGTAATGGTGGAGCGAGCTGGGTTGTGGCGTCAACCGGTCTTGCGTCTGATAATGTAACAGTCATCAGACAGGTCAATTCAAGTGTTTTCGCTGGAACCTACAACAATGGAGTATATGTCTCGAGTAATGGTGGGGGGACCTGGGCAGCGGCCAATAACGGGTTGACCAATCGAAGCATTACCTCCTTCTCAGTGATTGGCACGAACATCTTTGCTGGTACAACGGGTGGAGGTGTGTTTCTCTCGACCAATAACGGAGCGAGCTGGATCGCGGTCAACAATGGCCTCACGACTCAATTTGTGACCAGTCTGGAGGTGAGTGGAACCTCTCTCTTTGCCGGAACTGACAAGGGAGTCTTCGTCTCGACAAACAATGGAGAGAGCTGGAGACCATTCAACACCGGGCTTTTCAACCCCTACGTCCTGGCACTGGCCGCGAGCAATGGTAACATCCTCGCGAGTCTCAGTGGGCAGGGCGTATTCATCTCATATGCTGACGCGCCATTCTGGAGCCCGATCAACCGAGGGTTGACAGGTGAGGCGCCAGTTGCCCTGGTGGCAGATGCCCGTGGGCTCTTTGCGCTTGTCGGATCGGCGGGTGTCTTCACGATCAACTATTGAGAGTCCTGATAACAACGACCTGTTACAAAAGATGAGCGAACTAAGAGAGATAGCCTCGTCGATCTTCCGGCAGACGATCAGTGAGATCGATGTCGAGAGAGTGACGGAGGGAGTGATTGAAAGGCAGGGTGGGATACTCCGGATAGGCGATGATGAGTTGACCATCGACCAGTATCGCCACCTGCTGGTCATCGCCATTGGCAAGGCTGCTCTGCCGATGGCCCGGGCAGTCGAGCGCCGCCTTGGGGAGTTGCTGGTCATTCCAACGGCCGGAATAATCGTGACCAATGAGACGTCGCGTGACGTGCCAACCGGATTCCAGCTCTTCACGGGTGGGCATCCGGTTCCCAACCAGGGAAGTCTGGATGCGGCGAACGCGGCACTCGAACTTCTAAGTCGGTCGGACAGTGAAGAGACGCTCGTCATCTTTCTCGTCTCGGGAGGCGGCTCGGCCCTCTTCGAGCGGCCGGTCGACGCATCCCTGACTCTCGAGGATCTGCAGGAGGTCAACCGGATTCTCGTCGGTTGTGGGGCGGTCATCGGAGAGATGAATGTTGTCAGACGCTTTCTCTCGGGTGTCAAAGGCGGTCGGCTGGCAGCGGCCTCCCCGCGATCCCGGCAGGTGTCGCTAATCATTTCAGATGTCAACGACGATGATCTGACCACGGTCTCTTCCGGGCCGACTCTGGCAAGCAGTGTGACAAGAGAGGACTTCGACCGGATCGTCGCCCGTTATGGACTGCTGGAGCGATTCCCGGCGCCGGTGGCCTCGCTCATCAGGTCGGGACAGCTTCCCGGGATTCCCACAAAGGTTGAGAGCGGTCGGCAGAGTTCGTATCTGCTGATGGATAATCGTGAGGCTCTTGTCAGGGCGGGAAGGATCGCCCGTCAGGAATACAATTGTGTTGTCGAGATTGCCACCGATCTGGTCGAGGGAGAGGTCGAGGAGATGGCCAATATCCACCTCGAGCGGCTTGCCAGTCTCCGTGATAAAAATCCTGGCAGAATGGTCTGTCTCATCTCCGGTGGCGAGGTCATCTGTCCGGTGCGTGGAGATGGGGAGGGAGGCCGCAACCAGGAGTTTGTGCTTCGGGCAATCCTCGCCAGTCGTTTTGCCGAGGTCGCCATCCTCAGCGCCGGGACGGACGGTATCGATGGTCGCAGCCCGGCTGCGGGCGCGGTTGCAGATCAGATGACGCTTGAAAGGGCCGCCACTCTTCGACTTTTGCCGCGAGACAGCCTTGAGCGGAGCGACTCCTACAACCTCTTTGCACCGCTCGAGGCGGCGATCATCATCGGGCCAACCGGCAACAATGTCCGCGATCTGCGGATCCTTCTCACCCGTTGATCAGAATCCCATCTGGGCGCGGCCGAGCGGGGTCAGATCGGCGAGTCGTGCCCGATTCTCGAAGTCGACCTCATAATCCTCGGCCGCAAAGTCCGGACAGCTCCGCCCATCGAGAAATGCTTCTGCCTGCCGCTTCAGAAACTGCTCATTCTTCGCACACATTGGTGCGGCGCCAATGTAGATGACGTTGCTCTCGCCCTGACCCAGATGCTCATTTTCAACCGCGTGGATCACATCCGGATGCCACCAGACCGTGTCGCCGGGTTCGACTCGCGGGATCGAGACTTCGGCGGCAAGCAGCGGCTGGTGCCATCGAGGATTCGCCGCCAGCGCCCGTCCTGCCTGGGCGCCACATAGATCGCTGGCGGCCACATCTGACTGGAGAGCCCGCAGCAACATCCAGGCCATTCCCCTCGCAAGTGGTATCAACCGCAGTGTCCCGTCTCCTGGCCCCTGTGGAGTCAGTGCTGTCCATCCCTGAAAAGTGCGGAAGACGCTGCAGACTGCTGGAGATGGTATCTCGTGGGTTCCAGTTCTTCCAGCGGCACGGAATGGGTCGTAGCGATCGACCTCCCCAAAGAAGATATCCGCATAGACCTTCTGAAATCCCTCATCACACCATCTTTCGATCGAACCGCCATCGCAATGGGCGGAGAGTCCGAGTGAGCGGTCTCCCGGTTCTCGACGTCGAAGACGATCAGCATAGTTGCACTGCCGGTCGGGATCGAACTCCACCCCTCCGTCAGGTCGATCCACCTGCCAGAGTCCGTTCAGAAATCGACGCGTCAGGTCGAGGTTCTCATGCTGACGCGCCTCGATCTGTGGCTTTGACCAGTAGAGGCCGAAGATCTGCGGTCGACCGGCTGAGAGCGATGAGAAATACCGGTCGAGTCCGACCCGCGCCTGTGCCTTCTCGAAATAACCATTGGTCTCAATGTAGTCCGCGATTCTCGTATTCCATTCATCTGCCTGCGCGCGTGCAAAGACACGGCGGATGATCACGCATCCCCGGTGCCGGATCATCTGGCGCTGTTTCTCGCTCACCCGGCCACTGGCAATCTCCTGCCAGTCGAGTTGCGGAATTGCCTCGCTGCCAGCCTGGCGGATCGTCGCAGTCTCATCCGCCAGCCATTCGTCCAGACGGGCCATCCGTGACTCGACATCACTCATCCGGCGGAGAAGATCGCTCTTCCGGCTGCTTACCCATTGCTCAATATTTTCCACGCTCTCAGCATTGCTCATCCTTCACCAGCTCCTCTGGGATATCGTGACTGAGGAAAGTTTATCGATCAAGGTACCGATCGGGGTACCGATCTTGTCAAAACAGATTCCCCATAATACAATCCGCAGGTCTGCCCGGACAATCCCCGAAACTCCTGGACAATCGTCAGGGAGAGGGCATACAAAATTCTCAAAAGGGCATACAACACTCTACAAATGGTTGCGATAATCGTCCGCTCAGGACAGTTTTGTTATCGCAGAACTCCAGCTTCTCCTGTGAGCCATTGGAAATGATTTTGAAAAAGACCGGACTATCAATCATCGTCGTCGTGTATCTGCTTGTGACCATTGTCACGGGAAGCGGTCCAGCGGCCCGCCAGTTGAAGTGGCGCAAGGTCGTTCTCGACACCGAGTTTCGCAGTGAAGGTGTGGCCGTCGCCGATGTCAACCGCGACGGGCGGCTTGATATACTCGCCGGAATGGTCTGGTATGAAGCGCCGGAATGGAAGATGCACGAGATCGGTCCGGCGGTAAAGTACGATGCCGCCGGAAACTACAGCGACGCCTTTATCAACTTTGCCGCCGATATCAACCGTGACGGCTGGGACGATCTGGTCCGGATCGACTGGCCAGGACGTGATCCAGCCGCCTGGCACGAGAATCCAAAAGGGAGGCCCGGCCACTGGCCCGAACACCGGATTGCCATCAATGCCTGCAACGAGAGCCCCTATTTTGGCCAGATCCACGGCGCCGGTCCGGATCGCAAACTGGTCTTTGCCGTCAATGATGAACAGATGTTCTGGCTTGAACCGGACACTGATCCCAAGAACCCTTTTCGTTCCTGGCCGATCAGCGGCAAGTTTGCCAAGCCCGATTCGATGAAGGCTGGTGTCAATCGCTACTCACACGGACTTGGCTACGGCGATCTCGATGGTGATGGAATCGGTGATCTGATCATTCCCGGCGGTTACTGGAAAGGGCCCCGGGATCCACGCTCCGGACCCTGGACCTTCATCAAGGCCAATCTCGGCCAGGATGCCGCGCATATGCACGTCTATGACGTGAATGGTGATGGTCTCAACGATGTTCTCTCCAGTTCCGCGCACAAGGTCGGCATCTGGTGGCACGAGCAGCAGCGTGGCGCCGATGGGAAGTCAACTTTTGTGGAACACCTGATCGACACCAGCGTCACCCAGACCCATGCACTTGAATTGGTCGATCTCAATG
>CAIOZW010000131.1 GCA_903862855.1 uncultured Acidobacteriota bacterium | reverse complement strand
CCGGAGTGATCATCGCACTAAGGACACTGACGGCATTCAAACTGTCTTGCATAAATTCACTGATCCAAATCTTGCCTGCCGAGGGCGCTGATCTTTTCGGCAAGATCAAAGTCACGCCGGGTGAGACCCTTTTCAGAGTGAGTGGTCAGACTTAGACACACCTTGTTCCAGTCGTGAATCAGGATATCCGGATGGTGGTCATCGGCTTCCGCCAGCAGACCCACCCGGTTGACAAACGCCAGCGCCTCGCCAAAACCGGGGAAGGTGCGACGAGAGACAATCTTGCCGCCATCTCGCTGCCAGTCCGGCAACGCTCCCAGACTGATGGCAATCTCTTCCTCATTCAGCAGCATCAGGAATCTCCAGATGTTTGGACTCTCCGGTTCAAAACCGTTAATTTTTCTGGTGTGTGATTGGTGAGACATCTAGTGTCGATGAGTGACGCGAAGTATCACACGCCATGTCAATTTCACAATCCTGGCGATATTCGATTCGCCGTTGGTCAGATCATTTGCCCCAGATCCTGCCAGGGTTTGTCAAGCATTGTCGGGCATTGCCAGGCAACGATAGTCTCACACTGCCACTGCTTGCACAATGGGAGATTACTTGTATAGACTTATCGACTAATGCTTACTCGATTGGACTCTTCTTTCCTGGCCTGAATGGAGCGAAACGGCAGGCGGTGAGGTGGTGGTCAGGAAGATCGGCGACTTGATGAAGACTGAACGGAAAAATGTATCCCGTGTGGCAACGGTCGACCCGGCCATCCTTCGGCGTGCCTATCGAACCATCTACCAGTCACGCCGTCTGGATGACAAGGAGTTGCTGCTGAAGAAGCAGAATCGCATCTACTTTCAGATCAGTTGTGCAGGACATGAGGCGATTCTCGTTGCTGCTGCGATGCATCTCCGTCCAGGGTACGATTGGTTCTATCCCTACTACCGTGATCGCGCACTGGCGTTGCAGCTTGGACTGACACCGTATGAGCAGCTGCTGGCGGCGGTCGCCGGGCGTGAAGACCGGCTTTCGGGCGGAAGACAGATGCCATCCCACTGGGGTGCCCCGCGGCTCAATATGGTTTCACGCTCGTCCTGTACGGGAATGCAGTTTCTGCAAGCGGTCGGCACTGCTGAGGCGGGTTACCGCTACTCGGTCATTCAAGAGATCGAGGAGCGAGCCACACTCTTCAAAGCAGACGAGGTGGTCTATGTTTCAGCCGGTGATGGTGCGACCAGCGAAGGCGAGTTCTGGGAGTCGCTCAATACGGCGAGCAATCTGCAGCTTCCGGTCTTCTACCTGATCGAGGATAACGGGTACGCCATCTCGACTCCGGTTGAGGTGCAGATGGTGGGTGGCAGCATCTCGAAGCTCCTTGGCGGATATCCGGGCATCTACATTGAGGAGTGCGACGGTACCGATTTCATCGACAGCTATCTGGCCGTTGAACGGGTCGTCCGGCATATTCGTGAGAATCGGGGGCCGGCACTGCTCCATGCGCACGTTACGCGTCCATACTCCCATTCGCAATCAGACGACGAGACGATGTACCGTCCCGACGAAGAGCGGCAGATCGACCTGCAGCGCGATCCGCTGCATCGCCTCGAGACGCTCTTGATCGAGGAGAAGATTGCGACCGCGGATGAGTTGCAGCAGGTTCGTGACGAGGCCGATCGGGAGATCAATGAAGCGACCGACCAGGTGCTGGAGATTCCGCAGCCTGGGCCAGAGACAGCCCTTCTCTATGTCTACTCTCCGGATGTCGATCCACGTGCGGGTGAGTTTGATAAAGAGCACAAGGCTGAGTTTTCCGGTTCTGAGCTGACCATGGTCGATCTGATCAACCGCTGTCTTCACGAAGAGATGGAGCATGATCCACGGGTCGTCGTGCTTGGCGAGGACGTCGCCGATGTCAGTCGGGCCCAGCATCTCGACAAGGTGAAGGGCAAGGGCGGGGTCTTCAAGGTGACCTCCAACCTGCAGCGCCGTTTTGGCAGCGAAAGAGTCTTCAACACGCCGCTGGCCGAGGCCAACATCGTTGGGCGCTCGATGGGCATGTCGATACGCGGCATCAAGCCGGTAGCCGAGATCCAGTTTTTCGACTACATCTGGCCCGCCTATATGCAGATGCGGAATGAGATCGCCGTTCTCCGCTGGCGCTCATTCAATAACTGGAAGGCGCCAATGGTCGTCCGGGCGCCGATAGGTGGATATCTCAAGGGCGGATCGATCTATCACAGCCAGTCAGCAGCGTCTTTATTTACTGCCCTTCCCGGATGGCGGGTTGTTCTGCCATCGACGGCGCTCGATGCCTATGGTCTTTTACGGACGGCGATTCGATGTGACGATCCAGTCCTCTTTCTGGAGCACAAGCATCTCTATCGGCAGACGTACAATAAGAGTCAGTATCCGGGGGCGGAATTCTCGATTCCGTTCGGAAAGGCCCGGCTGGTTCGAGAGGGAGCCGATCTGACGATTATCACGTATGGTGCGCTTGTCCAGCGTTCGCTGGTTGCCGCCGGAATGGCAGAGAAGGAGTCGGGGCTGAGGGTTGAAGTGATCGACCTGCGTTCGCTCAATCCATACGACTGGGAAGCGATCGAGCTGAGTGTCCGCAAGACGAACCGGGTCATTGTCGCTTACGAGGACCCCTTCTCCTGGGGGTATGGGGCAGAGCTGGCGGCAAGGATCTCGTCAGATCTCTTCGATCATCTCGATGCTCCGGTGCGTCGAGTCGCCTCACTCGACTCTTTCGTCGCCTATGCGCCAGAGGTTGAGGATGCGATTCTGCCCCAGACAGAGGATCTGCTGAGAGCCATTCTCGATCTGGCAGCCTATTGAGCCTTGCTGCTCGCTGGTTGCTTCTTGCTGGTTGGGAGATCTATGCCGACGGTCTACAGTATCCATACCGGTGATCGAAAGGGTGGTGGTAAGCCATCCGTGCTCTTCGGTGAGCTGGTAGCCGATTTTGGCCTGCGAGGAGATCGGCATGCCGGGCGTGATCCCCTCCGCCAGGTGAGCCTCTTCGCGGAGGAGGTGCGGCGTAATCTTGAGGAGCAGGGCTACCGGGTGCCTGCCGACTCGCTCAGTGCCAATATTCTGACTCTCGATCTTCAATTAGACGATCTTCCGCTGGGGACGGTACTCCGGCTTGGCGAAGCCGAGATTGAGCTGACCGAAAAGCGTAATCCCTGCCGGTCGATCACCCGGATAGATTATCATCTGCCGCGGCTCCTCGTCGGCTGTTGCGGCCAGATGGCACGGGTTATCCGGGGCGGGCTCATCCGGCCCGGCGATCCGATTGAGATTCTTACCACAGCCAATCAGTCGATCCTCGACCTCGCAATTGGGTAAATTCACGCACAATCATTCAGCCTCATCTGAAATGGGTAACATTCCCCAGATCATTTTCATGATGCATCGAAGATGAACCGACGATAATCCCACGCTGAGAGTAGCCTAACTCCACTCAGGTTGACGGACTTCTCCGCTTCACATCGTGGAACAGTGTTTGCAGTCTCGAATTGACTGAAGAGTCGAGACAGGAGTGAACATTTGTCCGCATGGGCCAGGCAAGCTGGTCGCCGAGGGTGAGATGAAGCGAGCACAGAAGACGATCGATGGGAACGAAGCGGTGGCGCACGTCGCCTACCGGGTGAATGAAGTGATCTGTATCTATCCGATCACCCCATCCTCGCCGATGGGTGAGTTCTCGGATGTCTGGTCGTCTGAACGGGTCGAGAACATCTGGGGGAACGTGCCCTCGGTGGTCGAGATGCAGAGTGAGGGAGGAGCGGCCGGAGCGGTTCACGGATCATTACAGACAGGCTCACTGACGACAACCTTCACGGCGTCGCAAGGGCTGCTGCTGATGATCCCGAACATGTACAAGATTGCGGGTGAGTTGACGCCGGCGGTCTTTCATGTTGCGGCGCGTTCGCTCGCCGCGCAGGGGCTCTCGATTTTTGGTGATCATAGCGATGTCATGTCGACCCGTGCGACGGGGTGGGCCATGCTCTGTGGCTCATCGGTGCAGGAGGCGATGGACATGGCCCTGGTCGCTCAGGCGGTGACACTCGAGTCACGGATACCCTTTATCAACTTCTTTGATGGATTTCGTACCTCGCACGAAGTGATGAAGGTCGAGATGCTGACCGAGGATGATATGCGGTCGATGATCGATCTGGATCTGGTCGAGGCTCATCGGGCCCGCGCGCTCTCCCCTGACCATCCGGTTCTGCGCGGGACAGCCCAGAATCCGGATGTCTATTTCCAGGCCCGGGAGGCAGTCAACCGATTCTACGAAGCCTGTCCGGGAATTACCCAGAAGGTCTTCGATAGACTGGCTGGGCTGGTTGGGCGCCAGTATCGTCTCTTTGAATACTACGGTGCACCGGATGCCGAGCGGATCCTAATTCTGATGGGGTCTGGAGCCGAGACGGCGCAAGAGACGGTCGACGCGTTGATAGCCGAGGGTGAGAAGGTCGGAATGGTCAAGGTCCGTCTCTACCGTCCCTTTGATGTTCGGAGTTTTGTCGAGTCATTGCCGTCGACGGTAAGTGAGATTGCCGTTCTCGACCGCACCAAGGAGCCGGGATCAGCGGGTGAGCCGCTCTATCTGGACGTAGTGGCCGGCCTGACAGAGGGGCTGGCGAATGGCTGGGGAAGACTCTCCGCGATGCCCCAGGTAATCGGTGGGCGCTACGGACTCTCTTCGAAAGAGTTTACCCCAGCGATGGTCAAGGGAATCTTCGACCATCTGCGCGGCAGTCAGCTCAGAAACCATTTCACGATCGGCATCGACGATGATGTCACCCACCGCAGCCTCGCCTACGACCCCTTATTCTCAACCGAGCGGCCAGAGGTCGTCCGCGCTCTCTTCTATGGACTGGGTGCTGACGGTACGGTTGGAGCCAACAAGAATTCGATCAAAATCATTGGCGAGAATACCGGCAATTATGCTCAGGGATATTTTGTCTACGACTCGAAGAAGTCCGGGGCGATGACCGTTTCACACCTGCGTTTTGGACCACATGCAATCCACTCGACCTACCTGATCAGCGAGGCCAACTTCGTGGCCTGTCACCAACCGATCTTTCTCGAGCGGTATGACATGGTCAAACCGCTTGTAGAAGGGGGAATCTTTCTGCTCAACACACCGCTTGGGCCGGAGAGGATCTGGGACCGACTGCCCCGGGAGATGCAGGAGACTCTCATTGCCAGACGGATACGGCTCTTTGTCATTGATGCGAGTGCGGTTGCGCGCGAGGTCGGGATGGCCGGGCGGATCAACACTATCATGCAGGTCTGTTTCTTTGCCCTCTCCGGGGTTCTGCCACGTGAGGAGGCGATCGAGCAGATCAAGAATTCGATCATCAAGACCTACCACAAGAAGGGTGACGAGGTGGTCGCCATGAATCTGCGGGCGGTTGATGGAACGCTCGACAATCTTTTTGAGGTAAAGGTACCAGAGCGGGTGGAGAGCCTGATCAACCTGCCCCCGCCAGTCCCGACCGTGGCGCCCGAATTTGTCCGGCGGGTTCTCGGACCGATGATTGCCGGGCAGGGGGATTCACTGCCGGTCAGCACACTGCCAGTCGATGGAACCTTTCCGACGGCGACGGCCTGCTGGGAGAAACGGAATCTGGCAAGTGAGATTCCCGCCTGGGACCCTGATGTCTGCATCCAGTGCGGCAAGTGCGCCATGGTCTGTCCGCACGGTGTGATTCGTATCAAGGTCTACGATGAAGAGCGATTGAACGGGGCACCGGAGAGCTTCAAGTCGACCGCCGGTAAGGATCGTGAATGGGCCGGATTGAAGTATACGATCCAGGTTGCCCCAGAGGACTGCACGGGTTGTGCCATCTGTGTCGATGTCTGTCCGGCAAAGAACAAGTCTCAACCAAGGTTCAAGGCACTCAACATGGTTCCCCAACCACCATTGCGCGACCAGGAACGGGCCAACTGGAACTTCTTTCTGACACTGCCCGAGCATGATCGGCGTGATCTGAAGATCAGCAGTATCCGGCAGCAGCAGATCCAGCAGCCACTCTTCGAGTTCTCCGGTGCCTGCTCGGGCTGTGGCGAAACTCCCTACATCAAGCTGGCGACGCAGCTCTTCGGTGATCGGATGCTGATAGCCAACGCAACCGGCTGCTCCTCGATCTATGGTGGAAATCTGCCGACCACCCCCTACACAGTCAATGAAGATGGTCGTGGACCGGCCTGGGCCAACTCACTCTTTGAAGATAATGCAGAATTTGGTCTCGGCTATCGGATTTCGCTCGATAAGCAGATCGAGTCTGCCCGGCGGCTTGTGCAAGTTCTGGCTGCGTCGATCGGATCCGATCTCGCCGCGTCTCTGCTCAGTGCCGATCAGGGTGATGAGTCTGGCATTTACGAACAGCGGGAGCGGGTTGCCATTCTGAAAGAGAGACTGGGTCGGCTCGACTCAGTGGAGGCCCGTCAGTTGAAGAGGCTCGCCGATCTGCTGGTCAGAAAGAGCGTCTGGATTATCGGCGGTGATGGCTGGGCTTACGATATCGGGTTTGGTGGACTCGACCACGTTCTGGCCAGCGGCCGGAATGTCAACATCCTTGTCCTCGATACCGAAGTCTATTCGAACACGGGTGGTCAGATGTCGAAATCGACTCCCCGGGCGGCCGTCGCGAAGTTTGCGGCGGGGGGCAAGCCGGTCGGCAAGAAGGATCTGGGGATGATTGCCATGAGCTATGGCAACGTCTACGTCGCGAGTGTCGCGCTCGGCGCGCGCGATGAGCAGACGCTGAAGGCTTTTCTCGAGGCTGAGGCATACGATGGACCGTCGCTGATCATCGCCTATAGCCATTGCATTGCGCACGGAATCGACATGACGACCGGAATGCAGAGTCAGAAGGCAGCGGTCGAGGCTGGGCAGTGGCTGCTCTATCGATACCATCCGGAACGGGAGGCGCGTGGTGAGAACCCGCTCCAACTCGATTCCCGTAGTCCAAAGATTGCTCTCAAAGATTTCATGTACCGTGAGAACCGCTTCAAGATGCTCACCAAGAGCCATCCGCAGGAAGCAGAAAGGATGCTCGGTGAGGCGCAGCGTGGTGTGCAGGCTCGGTGGCGCTTCTACGAGTACCTGGCCTCGCGCCCCACCGGGCAGTTGACTGCCGACGAAGTGGTCGGTGATTACGTCCGGGACACTCCTGCTGGCAGATTGGAATAGAGAAGCACGACGATCGAGAAGGGGGTGGTCGTTTGGATGACCGTCAACGAGGATGAATCACTGAACCATTTGCCCGGGAGCGTGTGCTAAATCGGAAGTGGCAACATTGGGTCACGGCACGATGGAGTCGCTACGAATCAGAGCCGAGTTCCTATGTTGCCTGTTTCGATGTCGATAGTTGTTATTTAGATCGACTGATTCGGTCCAAGTCAAATTGGCCCAATTCGACCGGGCGCAGAAGAGCAGATCGCTCCAAATATTGCTGGTCTGAGGTGTGGTGAGCTTTATGAAGTGTCAAAGGAGTCAAGAGTCATGCGTGACCGAATCGATGAACGGACAGCCGAGCGCAGAGAATTTCTGAAGACAGCCGTGGCCGGGCTGATGGTCATCTTTACCGAAGAGGATCTCCAGGCTGCCACAAACTTCGACGAGGAGATCAAAGGTCCGCCGGTCAGGTTTGGTCTGATCGGCCTTGGCCAGTGGGGAAGGGAGCTTTTGTCCACTCTCGCACGTCTTCCAATCGCCGAAGTGACCGCGCTTTGCGACACCTACCAGCCTCTACTCAGGAAGGGGTTGGAGCTGGCCCCGAAGGCGACGACCGTCACCGATTACCGTCGACTTCTCGATTCTCCAGCAGTCGAGGCCGTAATTGTTGCCACACCGACCCATCAGCACCGTGAGATTGTTCTGGCGGCACTCCAGGCTGGCAAGCATGTCTATTGCGAAGCTCCACTGGCAATGGGCATCGATGATGCGGCGGCCATTGCCAGGGCCGCCCGCCTCGCGGGTGGCGTAAAGTTCCAGGCTGGCTTGCAGGGAAGATCAAACGCCCTCTACCGCCATATCACCCAGTTTGTCCAGGCGGGAGTCCTTGGCAATCCGGCGCAGGTCTATTCACAGTGGAACCGCAAGCTGAGCTGGCGCCGCGCGGCGTCAACGCCGGAACGAGAGCGCGAGATCAACTGGCATCTTGCCAGGGCCACCTCGATTGGCATCCCCGGTGAGCTGGGCATTCACCAGTTCGATCTGACCGGCTGGTATCTCCGGTCACTGCCCGTTGCTGTCAACGGCTCCGGTTCGGTCATGAACTGGAATGATGGTCGCGAAATACCCGATACGGTTCAGGTACTCCTCGAGCATCAGAAGGGGTTGCGTCAGATCTTCACGGCAACACTAACCAGCTCCTTCAGTGGCTCATACACTCTCATGCAGGGAAGTGACAGCGCTCTTATGCTTCGTGAGAATCGTGGCTGGATGGTCAAGGAGGCTGACTCCCCCCTTCTTGGCTGGGAGGTCTATGCCAAGAAAGAGGATGTTCACAACGAGACAGGAATCTGCATGGTTGCTGACGCGACCAAGCTGCTTGAAGCAGGCAAGGAGCCAGGGCAGGAGGGCTCGCTGGAACCGACCCGGAACGCCATCTCGCTCGCCTTCCATAATTTTGCCCGGAGCATTCGGGAAGAGGCTCCAGTAGTCGCCAATGCCCTGCAGGGTTACCAGGCAACAGTCGTTGCCATAAAGGCTCACGAATCGGTAATGACCGGTTCACGGATCGAAATACCCAATTCATTATACGAACTAAAATAGAATGTTGGAGGAACCAGAGATGACAAACAAGACAACTGTGCGTGATATCTCCCGCCGTCAATTTATCAGGACGACCGGTGTTGGCACGGCGGGCATAGTCTCGAACACACTGCTTGCCGATGGGGTAATGACAGCGCCCTCCACGCCACTGACCGCCGCCAGTAATGCGCGGATCATCGGTGCCAATGACCGCCTCCGTTATGGATTTATCGGTCAGGGCGGAATGGGCTTTCGGCACATGACGATCATTCAGGACTTCTCGGTCAGGCAGGAGGAGAATGTCGAGGTCGTCAGCGTCTGTGATGTCTTCGAAAAGCGTCGCAAGGCGAGTCAAGTCAAGGCCGGGCTTCCGGAAAGCCAGGCTTTCCGGGAGTATCAACGTGTCCTCGAGAAGAAGGATATCGACGTGGTGGTCATTGCCGCTCCCGACCACTGGCACTGCCGAATGGCCATCGATGCACTTGAAGCAGGCAAGCACATCTACGTTGAGAAGCCGATGACCCGCACCATGCCGGAGGCCTTCAAGGTCTACGATGCGGCAAAACGCACCGGTCGCTGGGTGCAGGTTGGTTCGCATGGCTGCAGTGATCCGAAGTGGCTCAAGTCGCGCGATATCGTTCAGTCAGGAAAACTTGGCCGGCTTCTCTGGGCGCAGGGCAGCTATTGCCGGAATAATCCAAAGGGTGAGTGGAACTACAAGATCGAACCGGAAGCGACTCCCGAAAATATCGACTGGAGACTCTGGCTGGGATCGTCAAAGACCGTCCCCTTCAGTGCGGAGCGGTTCTATCGCTGGCGGAAGTACTGGGACTATGGCAATGGAATTATCGGTGATCTCTGGCCACATCGCCTTCATCCACTGATGCTCGCCATGAATCTCAACGAGTTCCCAAAGAGCGTCTCCTGCCATGGTGGAATTCTGACCGATTCCGACAAGGGATATGGAGAGCGACGTGAGGTAGCCGATACGACGATGATGACGGTCGACTTTCCGAGTGGGGCGATGATCTTTGTCGCCGGTTCGACGGTCAATGAACGTGGAATCGAAGACATGATCCGTGGACAGAAGGGCAATCTGCTCTTTGGCGGTGGCAAGGTGCAGGTTGTACCCGAGAGGCCTTTTGTCGACGAGCTGGAGGCGAAGGATGAGACGCCGGCCAACTCCGGCGAGAGCCACCAGAAACACCAGAAGAACTTTATCGAGTCGCTCCGTGCCAACAAGGCTCCAAATTGTGACATCGAGCTGGCGATCCGTGTTCAGGCGGTCGTTTCGATGGCCGAAGAGTCCTATCGCCGGGGACGCATGACCCACTTCGACGCGAAACGGCGCCGCATCGTTTAACTGAAACAGGTCTTTTCAACACATTCCGTGAGCCGGTCATGCTCGACCTGACCGGCTCACTTTCATTCCGCCATTCCATATGAAACTCTCCCTCTCGATCCACGCCATGGCGACACGATTCGAACTGGTTCTCCACGGTGAGGACGAGGTGAGACTGCGGGCGGCTGGTGAAGAGGCACTTCGCGAGATCGAGCGAGTCGAAGAGCAGCTCAGTCGCTATCGTCGGGAGAGTGAGATTGCTACACTCAATCGTCTTGCCGCGCATCATCCCGTCCGGGTCTCTCCACCGCTCTTCAGACTGCTTGAAGATTGTCGCCAGTTCACTGCGGCAACAGCGGGAGCCTTCGATGTGACCATTGGGCCGCTCATGCGGGCCTGGCGATTTACGGAAGGGAGTGGAGGGCTCCCGACTCCGGAAGATCTGGAGGCCGCGCGGGCGGTGACGGGCATCGAGCATCTCATCTTCGATCCGGGGAGCTTCACCATTGCCTTCGATCTTCCTGGCGTCGAGATCGATCTGGGAGGATATGGCAAGGGGTACGCGATTGACCGCGCCATCGAGATACTGCGTGAGTATGGAATCGGGCGCGCTCTGCTTCACGGTGGTACCAGTTCCGTGGCCGTCATCGGGCCAGATACAATTGAACCAGCTGCCTGGCCGATCAGGCTCCAGTATCCTTTGTCGCCTGAACCGGTCAACCTCCACGATCAGTCTCTCTCGGTCTCGACGATTCATGGTCGGTCGTTTCGAGACGGTGAGAGGGAGTATGGACACGTCATCGACCCCGCCACTGGCAGACCAGTCGAGGGAACTCTTGCTGCGGCAGCGGTTGGTCGATCCGCCACGGTCTGCGAGGTCATCTCGACCGCACTTCTCGTGAGGGGTGTCGAATGGTTACCAGAGGCTCGGGTTCGCTTCCCTGGTTATCAAATGCAGCTTGCCTGCCGTGATGCGCTGGGTGCGACTGTCAATACTCGGATTTGACCGCCTGTTCACGTTCCCCTTCGCACTCAGGGCGCGAGAGTCTAAAGAGAGGTTCAATTGAAAAGGCGGCAGGAGGTGATCTGGCTGACCACTTCCTGCCGCCTTCAATTGATATCACACTGAAATGGGGATGGTGGGAATCGAACCCACACTACCTTTCGGTAACGGGTTTTTGAGACCCGCGCGTCTACCAATTCCGCCACGTCCCCAAGAGAGCCTCCATTCGGAGAGGCTGAATTATATGTGCCTGAACGGTTACGGTCAAGTAAAGGTCAGGCGCAGCAGGCGTGATCAACCCGTAAGTCTATGTGGGCTAATTTAATCTCTTTTGTGACGATTCAGCCCTTCACAACCACTCGCAGAAAGTTGAGCTTTCCGACTTGCAGCTGAAATTCCTGTCCGGAACTGGTCTCGATCTCGGTTGTTGCCTCGCCGACCCGCTCACCATTGAGCCTTACGCCACCCTGTGAGACCAGTCGCCGTGCTTCGCCCTTCGATGGCGCCATGCCCGTCGCGACCAGAAGATCGGCGATCCGCATGGTCGGGCCACTTGGTGCGAGCTCGAACGTCTTCACATCACTTGGCGCCTGGTGCTCGCGGAAACGACGAATGAACTCTCCCTCCGCCTGTTCAGCTGCCTCCCGCGTATGGAAGTCAGCGACGATCTTCTTCGCCAGATTCGATTTCAGGTCACGTGGGTGGGCTGCACCATTCTCGACATCGCTCTTCAGCCGGGCAATCTCGGCT
>CAIOZW010000130.1 GCA_903862855.1 uncultured Acidobacteriota bacterium | reverse complement strand
GGTGAAGCCGACCGAGTGGCCAAAGAGACCGGCCGACGCCGTGAGGAAGAAGTAGCGGCCGACTGGCAGGTGAAGGCCCGGGGCCCGGGAACGCCGGTGTGGAGATAAGCATGAAGTGGATCAAGCAGCTCAGCCTGTCATCCCAGTCATTATGGATCGTCATCGGTCTGCTGGTCGGGGTGACACTGGGTGTGTGGGCGCCTGATCTGGCAGTTCAATTGGCACCTCTCAGCAACATCTTTCTGCGGGCTGTCCGGGCGGTTATGGCTCCGCTGATCTTCGGGGCGCTCGTCTCGGCGCTGGCCGGGACGGGAGATTTGCGGGCAACCGGGAGGCTGGGACTCCGGACGCTGGGTTACTTTCTGGTGGTGACGATCCCGGCGCTCATCGTCGGGGCTTTGATGGCGCTCTGGCTCCAACCGGGAGTCGGAGTTGTCCTACCCACCAGTGGGGCTCCCGGCGGAGCGGGTGGAGCGTCAGTTCCGGGGCTCACCCCGGTCGGCTTCGGAGCCATGCTCGAACAGCTCGTCCCGCAGAGCCTCATCGAGGCGATGGCCCGCGGAGATGTTCTGCAGATCGTCGTCTTCTGCATCCCACTTGGTATCGGCTGCGCTGCGCTTGGAGAGCGGGCAAGACCGCTCGTTGACTTTGCTGATGCGCTGGCCCAGGCAATGTTTCGGGTGACGAGTTACGTCATGTGGCTGGCACCGGTCGGAGTCTGTGCGGCTGTTGCGGTGACGATCGGAAGGGGAGGGATGGCGACAATCGGTTCTCTCGGGAGGGTTGTCCTGACGCTCTACCTTGCGCTGGCCATCTTTGTAGCGCTGGTGCTGGTTCCGCTTATCTGGTGGAGCCGATTTGGCGCGCAACGATTCTATCTTGCACTGCGCGAACCGTTCCTGCTCGCCGTTACGACCTCGTCGAGCGGTGTTGCCCTGCCACCACTGCTCGACAATCTCGAGCGTGGCGGACTGCCGTCGCGGGTGACCCGGCTCGTCATCCCGGCCTGCTTCTGCTTCAATCAGATCTCGGCAGCTATCTATGCGCCAATTGCGGTCATCTTCACGGCACAGGCGGCTGACATCGATCTCACCAAGGGGCAACTGGGCTATCTGTTGCTGATGCTTCTCTTCACGACCAAGGGGACACCAGCGGTTCCACGTGCCGTGCTTGTCGTGATCATCGGTGCACTCGGCGCACTCAACCTGCCGCTGGAGAGCGTCGCCTTACTGCTGAGCGTCGAGATCCTGATGGATCCAATCCGCACGGGTGTCAATATTCTCGGTCACGGAGTGGCGACCGCCGTCCTTGCCCGTGGCGAGCCAGTCGACTGAGTCTGCTTCTGAGGCGCGAGAAATTGCTCAGGCCTCGCGGGCCATCTTCTCCCCGGCATCCATCAGCGCCGTCATCTTCTTTACCGTCGTCGCCTCACAGTAGATGCGCAGCAGCGGTTCGGTTCCCGACTGGCGGAAGAGGATCCAGCTCTCGTCCTCAAAGAGGAGCTTCAGGCCATCCCGGGTGGCGATTCCGACCACTTTGTATCCAGCGAGCTGATCGGGAGTCTTTTCGCGTAATTCATTCAGCAGCCTCATTCCCGACTCCATCGGGACGTGTAGATCTCGCCGCTCGAAGTGGAACTCGCCAAACTCGTGCCAGATGTCGCGGACCATCTCCGAAGGCTTCTTGCCAGAGGCGATGACCGCCTCGAGCAGGAGCAGGCTGTTGAGGATCCCATCACGTTCCGGAACGTGGCCGCGCACACCGATTCCGCCTGACTCCTCACCGCCAACGAGAAAGTCATTCTCCGGATCGAGCATGATCTCGCCGATATGCTTGAATCCAACCGGAGTCTCAAAGAGCCTGAATCCATAACTCTCGGCAATTCGTTTGACGATCACCGACTGGGAGAATGTCCTGACCACCGAGCCCTTCCAGCCACGCTGGCGAACGAGGTGGAGCAGCAGGATCATGAGAATCTGGTGAGTGTTGATATACTCGCCGTTCTCATCCATGGCCCCGACCCGGTCTGCATCACCATCGGTGATGAGCGCCATCAGCGCGCCACGCTCGCGGATTGTCCGCGCCGTGAGTTCGAGGCTCCACGGCATGGGTTCCGGCAGCACTCCACCGAAGAGAGGGTCGCGCCACGCCCGGATCGTCTCGACCCGCAGTCGGCCACCGAAGAGTAGTGTCTCGATCCAGCGTCCTCCCGTCCCGTGCATCGGATCGGCAATGACCAGTGCGTCGGCATTCCGCAGCTCATCGATCGCAACAAAGTTCTCGAGATGCTGGCGATAGTCATTACTTGTGGAGATCACCTCGCAGATACCGTGTCTCTTCGCCTCTTCAAGCAACATTCGTTTCGGAGCCGTCTGGCCGATCAGACTCTCGATCTCATTGGTGATCGCCGGTGTCGCCGCGCCGCCGTAGGGAGCCTTGAACTTGAAGCCGTTGAACTCCGGTGGATTGTGCGAGGCGGTAATGACCACTCCGCCATCGAGACGCCGCCGCTTGACCTCGAATGAGACCAGTGGCGTTGGGACATCATGGTTGTAGAGATCGACGTGAATCTTGTTGCCGGCAAGCACCTCGGCGACCCGCTGTGCAAAGTGGTCTGATGCGAAGCGCCGGTCGTAGCCGACAAGGACCGAATTGCGCCCGTTTGGATTCTCTCTCTTCAGATAGTCGGCAAGCGCCTGGGTAACTATCTCAAGATTGGCATACGTGAAGCCGTCGGCGATCTGTGCCCGCCATCCGTCTGTTCCGAATTTGATCTGCATATCAGTTCCGTCCAGGGTCAAATAGTTTGTCTCGTCAACTGGTCGAGTAGTCGGCGAGAGAGGTCTTGTCACCAAAGATGGCATCGGTGACCCTTGTATTTCGTCCAATGATCGAACTCTTGCCAATGAAAGAGTGGCGGATCTCCGCGGCCTTCCCGACGCGAACTCCGGTCAGCAGCACCGAGTCCCTGATCTGGGCCCGTTCCTCGATGAAGCAGCCGGGACCAATGACCGAGTTGATGATCTCCGCGCCAGGCTTGATTGTACAGCCGGCATCGATTCGTGAAAGCTGATCGACAGCGAAACCTGGCTCGCCATTTTCAGCCTGGTCGATACCGGAGGCCGGCGGCAGGAGCTGCGTATCACTGGTCAGACGCTTCAGTCGACCAGCGAGCAGGTCAAGGTTTGCGTCGAGGTAGCTCCGGACATTACCGAGGTGGTTCCAGTAACCTGTCCAGTCAAAAGAGAAGACCGGTTTACCACTCTCGATGAGGGCGGGGAAGAGCTGCTCCTCGAATGAGTACTTTTCGCCGCTCGGGATCATCTTCAGTACTTCCGGCTCGATGACGTAGATGCCGGCATTGATCGTCTGGCGTGGCAGGTTCAGATCTTCAGGCTTCTCGATGAAGCTGATGATTCGCCCATCCGCCGCGGCCTCGACCACTCCAAAGTTACTTGGATTGTCGACCGTCACCGAGCCGATCGTCAGCAGCGATCCCTTCTCGCGGTGAAAGGCGATCATCCGGTCAAGTCGCAGGTCGGTCAGAATGTCACCATAGATGACGACCGCCGGCTCGTCGGCATTGCCCATCGCGCTGCGGAAGGCTCCGGCCGTGCCTTGCGAGCTGCTCTGCTCCTGGTAGCGGATGATCATCTTCTGTTCGCGCCCGTCTCCAATCACATCCTCGATCTTGTTTGAATGGTAGCCAAGGACGAGGGTCAGCTCGCGGAAACCCGCTCGCTTGAGGATCTCGATCTGATATTTGAGGAGTGGCTGGTTGGCGATGGGCACCAGAGGATTCGGGGTGTAGACGGTGAGCGGGCGCAAACGCGCCGCATCCCCACCTGCTAAGATCATTGCTCGCATTGCTCCCGGTGACTCTCCTTGCTCACGAACGTTCTCATCTGCTGACTCCGGCGCTGGCTCAGGAGAAGCAAAACCCGAGTTTAGCACGTCCTCCACCAAATCAAAATAACCGATCAGGTAAAAGATTGTCAGGCGACGACCCATTATCCAGGGCAATCGAATCGTGGATTGGGATGAAATTCCAACTAACCGCCGCTGCTGGCAGGCAGTGTCGATGATCAAATTGGGGCGGTTCGTGAACCGCCCCAGATCCTGACTGAATTTGTCAAATCCCCTCCTCTTGCGATTGCCCCGAAAAGAGCACCAAAACCGTAGCCGATTCTTTCGCACATTTTGACCTGACTGAAAGGATGAAGTATTTTATTCCATTGACTTTACTTTCAATTCCAAGGCATTCCGATCCGGGTGTCAGAGTTCGAGGAGAGACCCTTACGTTATGGCAAGTGTCAATGCTGCGGCAATCAAGCTGATCAAGAACAATTTCACGGCGCATCTCGATGAGGCGCTCAATGAGCACGTCAAAGGAGCGGAGCGCTGGGCCGGACGCGTCCGGTTGATGCTTGCGTTCATCTTCGGCGTCTCCGCCTTCTGGATCTGGGAGCGCGAAGGTAATGGCCGATTGATCTGCCTTGGCCTGATGATCGTGTGGCTGGCGATGAGGCTTCTCGCCCGCGCGCGTCAGCGCTCCGGGGCTTCGACACGTCTTGTCACTCTCTATACGCTGATCGATATCTCGATTGTCAACCTGGGAATGGCCGCCTTTGCACAGCAGGGGTACTCGCTCGATAGTACTGGGCTCTTTCTTGCGTACTTTCCGCTGCTGGCCGTTGCCGCCAACCGTTACCGCACGGGGCTGGTCCTGCTGGCGGGCGGATATGCGAGCCTCTTCTATCTGCTACTCTCCCTTTACATCAATGGGTCACCCTGGCTGGAGCTCTCACTGCTCTTCGTTACCATCTATGTCTTCGCCAGCGGTTCGCGGCGGCCAAAGCGGCTCGTCAGCGAGGTTGCCGAGGAGGAGCTGGACCGGGCTTACGAACTTGGATTTCAGCAGGCGGATCAGGAGCTGACACTGGTGGCACATCAGTTGTTGATGCCAGCTCCACAGGTCGATCTGCCGGGGCTCTGGTGCACTGGAAAGCACGGGGCCGGGGCAAAGACGGGAGGCGACCTCTATCAGATCTTTCAGACGGTGCGTGGGCCGTTGGTCGTCGTTGGCGACCTTGGCGGAGAGGGGCTTGAGGCATTGCGTGATGTCAAGGTGCTCAACCTCGAGCTCTCGACGATCGTCGCTCGTGAAGCCGGGTTGCCGCAGATTGCCGGGGCGGTCAACACCTGGCTTCTCGAGAAGTTCAAGGGGCGACGCCCATTCACCTGCGTCATTGCGGAGTGGGAGGGTGAGCAGATGAGATACATCAACGCCGGTCATCTCCCGATGGTACAGATGAGCAAGCCGCAGGGAGCGCAGGCAGTCAACCAGCACAGCCTGCCGGTGACCTGTGGACCGCTGGGTGTTGCGGCCGATTCGGCCATCACCGAGTCGGTCGTCCCGTTCCCGATCCGTGATCTGATGGTTGTCTACACCGATGGCGTCTTCGCCAAGCTGGCCAAAGATCGTGAAGAGGGAGTCGCCGAGATCGAGGCCATGGCGGGGCGGTTTAGCGGCGGTGAGGTCAATACACTCTGCCACCGCATCTTCGATTGCGCCCAGCCCGGATTCGATCGAAACCCCGATGATGCGACCGTCGTCGTGATCCGTCGTCAGCCAGAGTAGGCCCGACTAGTATAGTCGCCAGATAGATGAAACCCGGATAGCCGCACCGATGCTGATCCTTGGAATCGAGAGCAGTTGTGATGAGACCGCCGCCGCCGTGGTCGAGGATGGTCGGCGGATCAGATCGAACGTGATCGCCACGCAGATCGAGACCCACCGGCGCTTTGGCGGCGTCGTGCCCGAGATCGCCTCGCGTGAGCATCTCGAGAAGATCGACGAGGTCGTCAGCGAGGCTCTACGCGGTGCTGGGATCGGGATTGACGGGATCAATGGTATCGCTGTGACCCAGGGACCGGGACTGGTCGGGTCACTGCTGGTCGGGATCAACTATGCGAAGGGGCTCGCCTATGCGGCCGGCAAGCCGATTGTCGGTGTCAATCATATTGAAGGCCATATCTACTCGCCAGTCTTCGAGCATGGGGAACCGGAATACCCGGCTCTCGCGCTGGTCGTCTCCGGAGGCCATACCAATCTCTTTCTGATTCCGGAACCGGAGCGCTATAAGCTGATCGGACGGACGCGGGATGATGCCGCAGGAGAGGCTTTCGACAAGGTCTCCAAGCTGCTTGGGCTGGGCTATCCGGGGGGGCCACTGATCGACCGACTGGCTCGTCAGGGAGACCGACGAGCGATCATCTTTCCGCTGGCAGAGATCAAGGATCCGCTGCACCGACTCGATTTTTCGTTCAGTGGCCTGAAGACGGCCGTACTGCGATATGTGCGCGAGAACGATATTCCCCAGGTCGCTGATCCGGCCGCCGCTCCGCAGGTCGTCCTCGATCTCTGTGCCAGTTTTCAGAACGCAGTAGTGCGGGCGCTGGTGCGGAGCCTGCGCAAGGCTGCTGAGGAGTATCGACCGCGAACGATCCTGCTTGCCGGCGGGGTTGCCTGCAACAGCGAGCTGCGGGCGAGTGTCAGCGAACTTGCCACCGGAATGGCCATTCCCCTCCATATTCCGTCACCTGTCCATACGACCGACAATGCGGCGATGATCGCCGCTGCCGGTTATCCGAAACTGCTGCGGGGCGAGAGTGCCCCCTGGCAGATGAGCGCCGAGGTGAGCTGGCGTATCCAGAATGTCGATGTCGAGGCGCCGGCCAAGCGCGTACGCTATCGATTGTAATCGAACTGATCGTTACCTTCCCTCGTAGCTCTCCTTGAAGAGTCCGGTCCGTTCGCTGGCCTCGACCCGCAG
>CAIOZW010000129.1 GCA_903862855.1 uncultured Acidobacteriota bacterium | reverse complement strand
TATAATGCAGGATTCGTGGCCGTGTCATCCAATGGCACGGCCCGATGGTAAGGATGGAAGAGATCGGTTGGGGGATGCAATCGACCTCTTCCTCCCTACAAATCCCGCTCTGGCCTACAAATCCCGCTCTGGCCTACAAATAGCGCTCCTCACTAAAAACCACGCTCTGGCCTGCAAATCGCGCTCTGGCCCAAGACTTATAAACTGGCAAATTGGTCCAGGTTGACACTTCGATAGTCATCTCTCAGTCCTCGCTTCCAGAAATCTCTTTCGCTCCGGCTCTTGACCGTTCGCTATTCTCCTGCCCTGATCCGCCCACTCGCCTTATCACGGGTTCTCCTGATCGGGCTCCTCGACGTTGCTGATGGTCTCCCAATTGTGCTAGATTAACCATTACTTTCCGGTCAGGCGATTCCAGAAGCGGCTCATTTGTAATTTACACGGGCCCAACTCATCGGTCAGCTTTTATGCGAGTGGGTGGACATCACTAGCGTTGTCATAACCCGCCGCGGCATAAACGACGACTAAACATTGATTATCTTCATCTCAAGGAAGACTTCATTATGGCCAAGCTCTCAATACGCGATCTCGATCTGGGTAGCAAAAAAGTATTCATTCGCGTCGATTTCAATGTCCCGATCGAGGACGGCCGTGTAACCGATGACACACGGATCACCTCGGCAATCCCGACCATTCAGTATGCTATCGACAAGGGCGCACGAGTAATACTGGCCTCACACCTTGGACGCCCAAAGGGACAGAAGAATCTCAAGTACACGCTCAAGCCAGTGGCCGAGCACCTTGCCCGTCTGTTGGGCCGTCCGGTCGCTTTCGCGACCGACTGCATCGGTGAGGATGCCTCCAGTGTCGTCAATGCGCTCAAGGATGGTGATGTCGCCCTCCTCGAGAATCTTCGCTTCTATGCCGAGGAGGAGCAGAATGAGCCTGGCTTCTCAGCCAAGCTCGCCTCTCTCTGTGATCTCTATGTCAACGATGCCTTCGGGACGGCCCACCGTGCTCACGCCTCGACAGCGGGGATGACCGCCAGTGTTCCGATGGCGGCGGCGGGCTTCCTCATGGAGAAGGAGCTGCGTTATCTCGTTGAGACATTGGCCAACCCGCGCCGACCGTTTGTCGTGATTCTCGGTGGCGCCAAGGTTTCAGACAAGATCCAGGTCATCGAGAACCTTCTCAAATCAGCTGATTCGATCCTCATCGGCGGGGCCATGGCCTACACTTTTCTCAAAGCTCGTGGCCTGGAAGTTGGTCGCTCACTCGTTGAACTGGATAAGACCGAACTTGCCGCAAGTCTCGAAGTGGCCGCGAAAGAGAAGAATGTCAAGCTCCTCCTTCCGGTCGATCACCAGGTCGCGGCCAATCCCGACTCCGGCAGCAGTGCCATCAACGTCGATGTTACCGCCACTCCAGCCGATCTGATGGGACTCGATATCGGTACCGCGACCGCCAGCCTCTACGCTGAAGTTATTGGCTCTGCTCAAACCATTATCTGGAATGGTCCGATGGGGATGTTCGAGAAGGCGCCCTTTGACCTGGGCACTCGCGCCGTCGCTCAGGCGGTCGCCTCAGCCTCGGCGAAGAGTAATGCCACATCGATCATCGGTGGTGGTGACAGTGTCGCGGCGATTCACGAATCTGGTCTGGCCGACCAGATCACGCACATCTCGACCGGCGGCGGCGCGACGCTCGAACTACTTGCCGGTGACCTCCTCCCCGGAGTCGCGGCCTTGACGGAGAAGTAAAAGATCTGGAAAGCAGGGAAGATAGATGAGAAAACCAATCATTGCCGGTAACTGGAAGATGTTCAAACTTGTTGGTGACTCGGTGGCCATGATTACGGCACTCAAGCCGTTGGTCGCCAATGCCAGTCAGGTCGAGATCGTCATCGCTCCACCCTATCCCTCGATCAAGACCGTTGCTGATCGCGCCGAGGGGTCCAACATTCAATTTGCCGCACAGGACATTTCAACGGAGATCAAGCACGGGGCTCATACCGGAGAGGTCTGCGGAGACATGCTCAAGGATGTCGGCTGCACACACGTCATCATTGGCCATTCTGAGAGACGCTCGATGTATGGTGACACAAGTCAGGTGGTCAATCGCAAGATGCGGGCCGCACTCAACTTTGGTCTTGCTCCGATCGTCTGTGTCGGTGAGACCCTTGAGGAGAGGGATGCCGGGCGTGAGCAGGATGTTGTTGGAAATCAGCTCGATGAGAGCCTTTCCGGGTTGACAAGGGAGGAGATGTTGCGTAGTATCGTCGCTTACGAACCGGTCTGGGCGATTGGTACAGGGCGCACGGCAACCCCGGCGCAAGCTCAGGAGATGCATCGGTTCATCAGGCAGTGGCTGAGTGCCCGCTTTGACAATCAAATTGCTGATGCAACGCGCATCCTCTACGGTGGAAGCGTCAAGCCGGACAATGTCTCCGATCTGATGAGTGAACCAGATATCGATGGTGCACTGGTCGGGGGAGCCAGTCTCGAGGCGGAGAGCTTTGCCAAGTTGGTAAATTACAACCGGTAGCTCTTGCCGTGTGTTGTTTAAGCCGATAGTCCTGACGAACTGAGGGCTTGCCAAATTTTTGTGCAGAACTGAAGTGTTTTCAGATTCGAGTTCTGAGTTTCAGAGGCGAATCTGGGTACTTTCAAGGTCAGTCCAATCAAGCATTACTTGATTGCGAGGACTTGATCATCTCTTCAGATCTGAGTTTAGTAAAAAGTCAAAATAGCTTTAAAGAAGGTATTCTCGCTTGATTCTGATCTACGTCCTGAAGGGCATCTTCATTCTGGTCTGCATCTTCTTGGTGCTGGTCATCCTACTCCAGTCCGGTAAGGGTGGCGATGTTGCCTCTGCTTTCGGTGGTTCAGGGAGCCAGACTGCCTTTGGTCCGCGTGGGGCTCAAAAACCGCTCGAGAAGGCGACAATCGTTGCGGCGATACTCTTCATGGTGCTGGCGCTACTCTTCTCTCTACCTGGGTTCAATGGACAGAGCTCTGTCGTGAGTGATGAGGCTCCGGTGAGTCAGGCTACGCCGACACCGACACCAGCGCCATCTCCGGAAGCGAGTATCGCACCTGTTGCGACTCCTTCTCCCTCACCAGCACAATAGATTTTCCCCCTTGCCGAAGTGGTGGAATTGGTAGACACGTACGTTTGAGGGGCGTATGGGGCAACCCGTGGGGGTTCGAGTCCCCCCTTCGGCATAACCACCCTGCGACAGTGAAAGACTGTCGCAGGGTGGTTTTCGTTTGTACCGATCCTCATTTGCCTTGAATATTGCGCCATCTCACCTGCTGACGATCCAGACCTTGCGGTTCAGATTCAATCCTCTTCAGACCGATCACCAAAACTAACGACTGGTAGTTGTGCCCATCTTCAGTCTGCCGATCTTCGAAAGTAGAGTTTGACCTCCTGACCGCCAAGACGAGTCTCGATCTGACGTCGCACCACAAGAGAGCCGTCCTTTTCAATCTCCCAGCGATCTCGATTGACCATCGTTCGAGCCCCGCGCTCGGTGGTAAAGACTCTGGTGAGGGTGAGCTCGAGTTGTCGACCATCCTTACGCCATTCAGATGAAAGTTTGACGTTTAGGTCTGGTGTGGCAGGGCGACCATCGGTTGCCGGTGAACCGGGAATATCAACCGATGACACCTTGCCGTTGAGGGGAAATCTGGCCTCTCGGATTGGAGCGGCGAGGGCCATCTGGATAAGTATTTCGCGGGGGATGGCGAGGCTGGGACCATCTCCCCCCATCCCGGCACCCATTCCGGTGGTGCTGCCCATACCACCGCCCATTCCACCGCCTCCGCCCATGCCACCTCCCATACTGCCGCCTCCGCGTCGACTACCGCCCGCCCCAGGGAAACCGCCAGCGGGAGCCCGCTGGCCACCGCGAGACCCATTGGCTGACCTCAGCTCACCCGTGATAGCGGACTCGAGAATCAGCTCTTCTGCCGTCTGGTCAACCTTCAGGCTGTAACTCTCGAGAGTCGCGGGGATATCCTTGGTCCGCTCCTTGTCGAGTACCCAAAGACCTTTGAAGACCGGTGTCTGTCCTGCGGCAGATACCGGCAGGCTGCCGATCAGTAGAGTCAGCATCACGCTCGCGATCATAATCTTGAACATCACAGTTTCTCCTCAGATAACGTTCGTTTGGAATATGAATCATTTGGAAAAAGCATAATGATCCAGTCTATTCATTCTTTTGTCAGGCTGGAGCAAAATCTTTGTAATGGATGTAAATTTATGGAAACAGCGCGTAAATTAGGGTAAAAAAGATAAAGCATCGACGCGAATTGATAGTGACAGGCCGGCAGGGTTGATACGGACAATCTGTGCAACTTTTTGGAAATACTCATCTTTTGACTGCAAGGGAGCCTCGATTATGGAGAAGGTGAAGGAGAGAATCCGTGTTCTGATACTCTGCACCGGCAATTCAGCGCGTAGCCAGATGGCCGAGGGTATTCTTCGTCACCTTGGCCGGGAGCAGTTCGAGGTCTTCAGTGCCGGCGTCAATCCGAGCTACGTTCGTCCGGAGGCGGTCGAGGTGATGAGCGAGGTTGGCATCGATATCTCCGGCCACAGGTCGAAGTCGATCGTTGAACTGGGAGAGTCGACGTTTGACTATGTGATCACGGTTTGTGATCACGCTCGCGAAGTATGTCCTGTTCTTCCCGGAGACGCGATACTGTTGCACCAGAGTTTTGAGGATCCGCCCCCGCCCGGTTCCAGGAGCCGTGAGGAGACTCTCGAAGTTTTTCGTCGCGTCAGAGACGAGATACTTGACTGGATCAATTGCTTTCTGAGAGGGATCTCCAAGCCTGGTGATCAGTCAATCGAGTGCGGATAATTCGTATGATTCCCAAGTTGAAATTTCAGTCAGGAGGTATCAATAGTGAGAAAGAGCATACTTCATCCGATCATCCTCTTTATCATTCTCTCCATTCTTCTGGTGGTCGATTCAAGGGCCCAGAGCAGCCTGACGCTCTCCTTTGAACCACCCCATATGCTGGTCATACATGGTTCCCACCTGCCCGGAGGGAAGATCAGGATCAACTATCTCGAGGCCTACTGCCGAGCCAATTCGACAGCCGCCGACTGGGTTGAGCACACTGTCATTCCGCATCGCATCGACGGGGTTGAATTGAGCGCCGATCAGAAAACGCTTCGTCTGCGTGACACTCTGGCCGATGGAGTAGTCGTCGAACATACCGTAACAGCACGAGCTGATGAGGTCGATTTTCAACTGCGTGCATTCAATCCAGGGAAGGAACGCTCCGAGGCGCATTGGGCTCAGGCGTGCGTCAGACTGGGGGACTTTACCGGTTTCAATTCAGGTAACCGTGAACTCGACGACTATCTTGGCAAATGCTTCATCTTCCTGGGCGGAAAACTTGTGCGGCTGAATGATGTCCGTCCCTGGGCGAAAGAGGCTCGTTACATACCTGGTCAGGTCTGGCCTGCTCCAGGTGTAGCCCGAACCGATGTCAACCCCCGCCCGCTGAGCAGCCTCACCCCTGACAATGGACTCATCGGCGCCTTCAGCACGGACGAAAAGCTGATCTTTGCGACGGCCTGGGAGCCATATCAGGAGCTTTTTCAGGGGGTAGCCCGGTGTCTCCATTCAGACTTCAGGCTGGCTGGATTGAAGGCAGGTGAGCGGCGTGATGTTCGTGGAAAGATCTACCTCGTGGCCAATGATCTTCCTCTTCTGCTCAGACGTTATGCGAAGGATTTTCCTGAGCAGCAACCCCGTCGGCGCTGATCGGTCTCTTCGTCGGAGAGTATTCTCGCGGTGATGCCCCCGGGGATGAGCCAGAGTGACAGGATGAAATTGCAGATGGTGGCAGGAATTATCGTGTGATGCGGTGAAGCAAAAAAATGGCGGCACCGCCTGATAACAAACGCATGCCGCACGCTAACCTCACACATTCTGGAAGCGCCTGCTTCCACTTTAATTGACGATCTGATCGAGCCGGATTTGTCCCGCCGACGCAGAAATATTTCAGATCGTCATTAATTCGTACAATTCAGGGTTAATCGGTCGTTCATGCTGGCAGCTTCTACGTGGCTTAACTCTTCAATGTCATTAATTGAGTGGAGAATCAGTGGGTATGGGAAGATGCAGATTGATTGCACGGTCGATACTGTTGACGGTAGTCTTTACCGGATGGTTCGGATTGGTTCTGGCAGACCATCAGAAACCGATCTCCTCCGGATTTGGCGCAAACGGTCGTTTTGAGGTTCAGATCGACCGGTTTCCAAGTCCGCTCTACAGTTCGGCGGACGTTCGTGTCTTCAGACCCATCGGGGCCAAAGGGAAGGTTCCGGTAATCTTCTTTGTTCCTGGATACAGCAATAACAATCCTGACAAGTATCGGGGGCTGATAACCCACATAGTCAGCCGTGGGTACGCCGTAGTCTTTACGCCATACCATCTTGTCTCTGGTGATCTGACCCTGAATGAGAAACGCTATGATGCGATCTGGGAGGGGATGCGTGAGGCGGTGATACGATATGGTGAGACATTCGATCTGGAACGGGTCGGTTATGTCGGGCATTCATATGGAGCTGGTGCAATCTTTGCGATGAGTCTGCGGGGAATCGAGCGTGAGGGCTGGGGACAGCAGGGTCTGATCCTCTTCTCGATGGCGCCGTGGTACCATTTCCAGTTGCAGGCACGCGATTATCAGAACTTTCCCTCCCACGCGAAACTGGTCGTCCAGGTATATGAAGATGACAAGGTGAACGATCATCGCCTCGGTCGGGAAATCTTTGACCGGATCAACCTGCCCTTGAGTGAAAAGGACTTCATGATGGTGCGCGGCGATCGACTTGGTACAGCGCGGATCGATGCCGGACATGGCGCTCCCGAGAGCCGGGAGAATGAAGATGCGATAGATTTCTATGCAATCTATCGAACATTTGACGGACTGAGCCGGTATGCCTTTGCCGGCGAAGAGGCTGGACGCCGTGTCGCACTTGGCAACGGAGAGCGTGAGCAGCGCTTCATGGGGAGATGGGCAAATGGACAGCCGATTCGTGAGATGCTGGTCGGCGACTGTCTCGGTATCACCAGATCACCGATGAGCTTTCTCTTTCCATCGCTGGTCAAAGTCGGGAAAGAGTCGAGAAGAATCTCACAGATCATCATCCGCAGTGTGGCGGGCCAAACTGCGCCAACCCCGTCGGAAAAGGGTCAAGGTGGGGCCAGCCCGAGTTGCGGTGAGTCCAGGTGACTCACCATGAAGTCTCTTCTGAGGCGATCATTCAAGGAGGAGTTGATTTGAACAGTCCGGAGAGTTTCAATCGGTTCGGATCGGAGCATCTTCCAGGTCTTCTTGGTATAAACATTACTGAGGTTGCCGATGGTCTGGTCAGGGCTGAACTGGTCATCCATCCCCATCTACTCGCACCAAATGGTTACCTGCACGCCGGGACGGTCGTCTCGCTAGCTGACACTGCGGCAGGATATGGGTGCATTGCCAATCTACCATCCGGCGCCTCGACTTTTACGACAATAGAATTGAAGAGTAATCACCTCGGGACGGCTCGGGAGGGGATCATCGACTGTGTCGCCAACGCAGTTCATCTCGGTCGCTCAACCCAGGTCTGGGATGCCGTTGTTTCACGTCGCGACACTGGTCGGACAATCGCCATGTTTCGCTGCACCCAGATGATTCTCTATCCTCCCTCACAGGGTTAGTTTCATCCTTGATCTGTGAGAAAACCTCAGGAACCTTCAACATCGAACTCGCCACTGCCTGAGCCAATACTCTGGATCCTCCACCCTTTGGGTCAATCAGGAGTTGACGACCCTTGAAAACAAGGGGGCTTCAGTCTTTTGTGTG
>CAIOZW010000128.1 GCA_903862855.1 uncultured Acidobacteriota bacterium | reverse complement strand
TGAGCAGCTTGGAGCGACGGCCTTCACCGCCCACCCCTACCAGTGGCCGGTGGTTGGCTGGATGGTCGATATCGAGAACTGGAAGATGGAGGATCTGAAGCGACATTTCGAGATGGGCTATTCACCCTCGAACGCGACCATGGTCGTTTCGGGAGATGTCCGACTGGCGGAGATCGTCCGTCTCGCCGAGAAGTATATCGAGCCGATCCCTTCACACGCGCCGCCACCAATGGTCACGACGCGTGAACCGGAGCAGTTGGGGGAGCGGCGGGTGACCGTCAACAAGTTTGCCCAATTGCCGATTCTGATGATGGGATATCACGTTCCAGAGGCGCGGCATGCCGATTTCTATCCGTTGAAAGTTCTGCAGACGATTCTCTTCAGCGGACAGAGTTCGCGGATGTACCAGCGTCTGGTCGATCGCGACCAACTGGCGATCTCGGTCAGCGGCAGTTCAGATGCCACGTTCGATCCATCCCTCTTTATAGTCACGGCGCAGCCAAAGGATGGTCTCGAGCCGGGGGCAGTCGAGAGGGTGATCGACGAAGAGTTTGAGCGGATCAAGAGCGGGCCGATTGCCGACGAGGAGCTGGAGAAGGCGAAGAACATTCTGCTTGCCGGCTTCTATCGCCAGATGAAGACGATCAGTGGCAAGGCCAACACGCTTGGCACCTACGAGGTCTTCTTTGGTGATTATCAGAAGCTCTTCACGGCTGCCGAGGACTACCGCAAGGTGACGAAGGATGATCTGCAGCGAGTCGCCCGGCAGTATTTCCAGGTGCGCAACCGGACTGTCGCGACGCTGATTCCTGAAAAGTCGACGGCGAAGCGATAGCAGAAAAAGGGAGAGGATCGATGTTGAGAAGAACGATACAGGTCGCGATGATGGTGATCTTCACTGCCGGAGTGGTTGCCGCACAGGTGGGGCAGGGGGCACAGGGAGGGCTGAAGCTGCCGCCGGCAAAGCGGGTCAGGCTGGCCAACGGGCTGACCTTGATCCTTGTCGAGCAGCGGGAGATTCCCCTGATCAGTCTCAATCTGCTCGTGCGTGGTGGATCGGTGGCCGATCCGGCGGGCAAGGAGGGGGTGGCCGATCTGACAGCCGAGCTGCTGCGAAAGGGGACGGCGCGGCGCACGGCGGAGCAGCTTGCCGCGGAGCTCGACTTTATTGGGGCCAGTTTCAATGCCGGGGCGACGATCGAATACTCGACCATCGCGGCCGAGTTTCTGAAGAAGGATCAGGCGAAGGGACTCGATCTGCTCGCCGATGCCGTGCTCAACTCTACCTTTCCCCAATCTGAAGTCGAGAAGCTGATCCGGCAGAGCATCGACCAGATCAAGGCCGGACGTGATCGGGCACCGAGCGTGATCGGCAACTACTTCAACGGTTATCTCTACGGCAGTCACCCCTATGGTCGCCCGGTCAGTGGCGATGAGCGGACGCTTGCGTCCCTGACCCGTGACGATCTCCTGGCCTATTATCGTGGCTGGTACACTCCATCGAACGCGATCCTCGCCGTGGCTGGTGACTTTGTGACAGCCGAGATGGAGCGCGAGCTGACCGCACGATTTGGAGTCTGGAGCGGCAAGGGGGCAGCTGAAGTCAATCTGCCTGAACCGGTGGCGGTGAAAGGCAAGCGGCTGCTGCTGGTCGACAAGCCCGACTCGACGCAGACCTTCTACCAGATTGGCAATCTTGGTGTCGCCCGGAGCAATCCCGACCGGGTCTATATCAATGTCATCAATACCCTCTTCGGTGGCCGTTTCACCTCGCGACTGAACGATGCGCTGCGTGTGACGTCGGGTCTGACCTACGGTGCCAATTCGTTCTTCAATGAGCGGCGGCAGCGCGGACCGTTCGCCATCTCGACCTACACGCGAAACGAGACGACCGGCAAGGCGATCGATCTGACGCTTGAGATTCTCAGACAGCTTCACGAAAAAGGCGTGACCGAGGCTGAACTGACCTCGGCGAAGAACTATCTGAAGGGGCAGTTTCCGCCGCGGATCGAGACGACCGATCAGATCGCGGCGCAGATGGCCCAGCTCGCCTTCTACGGTCTCGATGAACGGGAGATCAATGATTATTATGCCCGGATCGACTCGATGACTCTTGCCGATTCACGGCGGGTCATCCGCGACTACTTTCCGCTCGATAATCTCGTCTTCGTGCTGATCGGCAAGCGGGCAGAGATCGAGGAGGTGGCAAAGAGGTACGCGCCGGTTGTCGATCACAAGGTGATCACCCAGCCAGGCTTCTGAATTCAGGGGAGCTCAGCAATTGTCTCCAGCGGCAAACCCGGAGGCCCAGGCCCATTGAAAGTTGTATCCGCCGAGGTGGCCCGTGACATCGACCACTTCGCCGATGAAGTGGAGTCCGGGGAGAGTCCGACATTCCATATTCTTTGAGGAGAGCTGATCTGTATCGACCCCACCGGCCATGACCTCGGCCTTGCGGAACCCTTCGGTTCCATTTGGCAGGAGGTTCCAGTGATGGATCTCTTCGCCGAGACGGGTCAGTTCGCGGGTTGAGTATTGACGAATGGGTCTCGATCCACCCTGGAGATCGGTCCATGCCTGGGCAAAACGGGCCGGCCAGTGCTGGGCGAGGATCGTCTTCAATTCACGTCCGCCGCCAATTTCACCTGCCAGTATCTCAGAGGCTTCCGAATCGGGCAGCAGGTCGATCGAGATCGGGTCGCCTTGTCTCCAGTAAGATGAGATCTGAAGAATCGCCGGTCCGCTCAGCCCGTGGTGAGTAACGAGGATATTCTCGCGAAACTGCTGTTTGCCAGCCCGTGCGAGGGCATCGATGGAGATTCCGCTCAAGGGAGCGAGAATGCTCCGATCCGCGGGGCCAAGCGTGAATGGCACGAGTGCCGGACGAGGCTCGACAATCTTCAGCCCGAACTGGCGCGCGAGGCGCAGGCCAAAGTCGGTCGCTCCCATCTGGGGTATCGACGTGCCTCCCGTGGCCACGACCAGCCGCTCTGATTCGAAGATTCCACGACTGGTCGAGACCGTGAAATGGCTATTCTCTTCGACCCGTTCGACCTGGCAACTGGTAAGAATCTCGACTCCTGCCTTGTGACATTCACTGAGGAGCATGGTCACGATCTCCCTTGCGCTATCACGGCAGAAGAGCTGGCCGAGCTTCTTTTCGTAGAACTGGATGTGGTGGCGTTTGACCAGTTCAACAAAGTCGAGAGGGGTGTAAAGGGCCAGTGCCGATTTGTGAAAGTTGCGATTCTGACTGAGGTAGTTCTCCGGACGGGCATGGAGATTGGTGAAATTGCAGCGTCCGCCCCCGCTGATGAGAATCTTCTTTCCCACCTCGTTGGCAAGCTCGAGGACCAGGGCCCGTCGTCCACGCTCTCCGGCGGTCAAGGCGCAGAAGAGTCCGGCCGCCCCCCCGCCAATGATGATCATGTCGTAGTTCATATTCCTGCCAACCATTCACTCCAGATCGATTTTATCAATACGGTAGATTATCATATCCTGACCCGGAGATGATCTGCAGTGGCTGGTCCATTGACAGTCTTCAAAATAGAGCAGTAATTCAGGAGGAGACAAGATTCTGCATGGCACTCATAGGAGCAAATGAACTGAAGCGGAAGATGCTGATCACGGTCGAAGGTCAGCCCTATCACGTCGTCGAGGTCTTCTTCGCCTCGCCAAGTGCGCGGGGAGCGTCGACGATGGTCCGGACGAAGCTACGCCATCTCCTCACCGAGGCAGTGATCGAAAAGTCGTTCAAGACGAGTGAGAAGTTTGCTGAACCTGACGTCGCGCTGACGCCGGCATCGTTTCTTTATGCTGATGGCGATGGTTATAACTTCATGGACGATGAGTCGTACGAGCAGTTCACGCTCTCGGCCGAGCAGCTGGGAGATGACCGACTCTATCTGAAAGACGGGCTTTCGCTCCAGGTGCAGAAATATAATGGAGCGCCAATCTCGCTCGTACTTCCATCGATCGTCGAGCTGACCGTTACCGATGCCGAGCCTGGCGTGCGTGGTGACTCGGCCTCCGGAGGGACGACCAAGAGTGCGACACTCGAGACCGGTCTCCAGATCCGCGTCCCGCTCTTCATCAAGGAGGGTGAAGTCGTCCGGGTCAATACACAGACTGGTGAGTTCTCGAGTCGGGCTTGAGCGTGGTCAACACATCGGGAGGGTGAGATGGGAGAGAGTATCGGATGGGGACTGATCGGTTGTGGTGACATTTCGCGCAAGCGGGTTGCGCCGGCGCTGCGGGATCTTGACTCTTGTCGACTGATTGCCGTCAACCGTGGGCGCCCCGAACTGGCGGAGGGTTTTGCGCGAGAGTTTGGTGCACTTCGCTGGTACGGTAACTGGCGGGAGCTGCTCGCTGATGCGGAGGTCGAGGCCGTCTACATTGCCACGCCGGTCGATCTGCACGCCGAGCAGACGATAGCCGCGGCTGAGGCTGGCCGGCACGTCCTGTGTGAAAAGCCGATGGCGATGAACACCGCCGAATGCGATCGGATGATCGCGGCCTGCCGGGCCAATGGCGTCCGGCTGGGCATCGCCTACTACCGTCACTTCTATCCGGTGCTGCAGAGGATGAAGGAGCTGATTGGCGCGGGTCAGATCGGTCAGCCGGTCGTTGCCCAGATCAATGCCTTCGAGATGTTCAACCCGCCGCCGGGAGGTGACCGTTACTGGCTGCTCGAGCCCGGGCGGTCGGGCGGCGGACCGATGATGGACTTTGGCTGCCACCGGATTGAAGTACTGCAGAACCTGCTTGGACCGGTCGAATCGGTTACATGCCAGCATGCCACGGTCGCTCTCAAGCGGCAGGTCGAGGAGACGAGCGTTGCGACATTGCGCCATCGGGCCGGAGCGGTTGCCACCATCACCGTCACCCACGCCGCCTGGGAATCTCAGGATACGCTTCACGTCTATGGCACTCAGGGCTCGCTCCACGTTCCGGTGCTCAACCGCGGCGAGCTGGTCATCAATTCAGCAGCTGGAATGAGGACTGAACAGCATCCGCCCCACCCGAATATTCATCAGCCATCGCTCGAGGATTTTGTGGCGGCAATCCGCGAAGAGCGTGCCCCGTCGGTCGATGGTCAGGTCGGGCGGGAAGTGGCGCGTCTGGAGGACCTCATCTACGGGAGATCTGACGATGCCATTACCGGTTGCCCATAGCCTGATTGGGGCAAGCATCGTCACCCTTGCTTTGCGTCGTCTCGATTGGCGGTTCGACTGGAGGCCGATTCTCATCGGAGCATTGCTTGGTCTGCTCCCCGACTTTGATCTGCTGGTGAGCTGGGGGCTGCAGCGTGGGATTGAACATCACGGAACCTATACCCACTCCATCCTCTTTGCTGTCTCGTGTGGCTCTGTGGTCGCCCTGCTGCGCGGAGAGCGGGATCTGCGAGTGGTCGCCGGTTATATCGGCGCAGTCCTCTCGCACGGGGTCATCGATGCCCTGACCAAGGATCAGTTTGGCGGAGCGGCGCTACTCTGGCCGCTCTCCACAGAGCAGATCAGGCTCGGGCTTCTTCCAAACTATGAGTTCTACCCAAATCCCTCGGTGCAGGGCTGGTTACGAATCTTACTCGACTCGCTGCCGCACATGTTCCGTGAGCTCAAACTATATCTGCCAGTCTTCATGCTGGTCGCCGCCTATCGTTACAACTTCGGGATGAATTCAAACCAGGGGCCGACACCAGATCCAGCCCCCAACAGGAGAGAGAAGAGTGGTCGACAAGGTTCTCAATGAATTTGAACTGCGTGTCATCGGGGCGATGGTCGAGAAGCAGATCGCGACGCCCGACTACTATCCGATGACCGTCAATGCTCTCACCAACGCCTGCAACCAGAAGAACCACCGCGATCCGGTCGTCTCTTATGATGAGGCCACTGTGCAGCGGGCACTCGATAGTCTGCGCGAGAAGAGCCTTGCCTACACTTTTCACGGATCCGAATCACGGTCGGTCAAGTATGGTCATCTCTTTCCAAAGGGCTATGACCTCGACGAGGGTGAGACAGCATTGATCTGTGTGCTGATGCTGCGCGGACCCCAGACACCGGGTGAGCTGCGATCACGCACGGCGCACCTGATCCAGTTTGAGAGTCTGCCCCGGGTCGAGGAACTCCTCAACGGGCTTGCTGCCCGTGCGGTCCCGCTTGTCGTCAGGTTGCCGCGACAGCCAAATGCCCGTGAATCGCGATATGCGCACCTCCTCGGCGGCGAAGTCGAT
>CAIOZW010000127.1 GCA_903862855.1 uncultured Acidobacteriota bacterium | reverse complement strand
GTTCCCAGGCGTCGTGCCAGAAAATACCCAATCAATTTTATCGTAGGGGGATCGAGGGGATACTGCCCAGCCTTTCCCCTGATACCATCGGTTCCAAATAGTGTCTGTGTCAGCATATGATCTGTTGGTTGAATTCTCTTGTCTCCAATCAATTGATGCGGAGATTGGCAGGTTTGATGGCACTGATCGAGATCTGATTTTGAAACCGATCAGGGATTTTGATGACAGGTGCAATGAGAGCCTCACCTCGCAGGGTTCCGTTGAGACTGATTTCGGCCTTAATTTCAGAGGACTCAATCTGTTTGATCAGCGATGCCGGACCAAAGAGTTCAACCTCGACTCGGCGTGGGGTAATTCGTTTCGCGGCAGACTGATCATCAAGAATGGAAACGGGAATAATGTATGATCGTCTCTGTCTCTTTTCGCCGATGATGATACTCAGCTCGACATTCTGATCTTCCTTGAAGCGCATCGGAGTAGGTACTTCGACATCGACTTCAGATTTGTACGAACTGGTCAGGCGATCGAGGTTAATTGTTTCAGTTGAGAAGTGGGAAACTCGTTCAAGGTCTCGTTGAGGTCCTTCAACAAGAATAGTCTCAGGTTGGATAGATGTCTCATAGACCTCAAGGCCAGCAGGCAGTTGCCCTTCAGTCGTGGGAATTACTCTGACATTGCGACTGATAGTCCTCTCCAAACGCAGGCGGATAAAGGTTGGTGAAATGCTGAGAACTTCTATTCTGTCTGGAAGTTTGACATTGGTTGTCTGCAACTGGGCGACACGCTCACCCTGATCCTTGTCAGCCAGATTGGCCGTGACTGAGATCTGATTGGTCGTCAGGCCGGTGACCATGTTCTGCGGACCACGCACCTGCAGGCTGACAACGGGGCTGTCAATGTGGACAATCTCCATTCCAACAGGAAGACCCTGAAACTCGATTGGTACACCGGTGATCCTGACTACGGAGACCGGCTGATTTGAAAATCGAAAAAGCAGGATTGCCAGAACAAGCGAGAGAATCTTCAGCCATTTGTTGTCGAAGATTCGATTGGCCAGTTCACGCATCAGCCCGGCGAAGAGTTGAAGTCTCATAGGCCACCTCCATCGAGCTCGGTGCTGCGGTTGTCTCGCGTGGTGAGGGTGTTGGCCGGACGGTTTATTGTCAGCTTCTCAAGTTCGAGCTCGCGCAATCGTTCCTCTCGCTCCAGTTCGAGCGATTCGACTTCGGTACGCCAGGGCTCCATCGCCTGTTGAATCATTCGACGGAGACTTGGTCCATCAAGATTTCGCCGCAAATGTCCATCGATCGAGAAGGAGATGACACCTGTCTCCTCTGAGACTATTACGGCAAAGGCATCGCTGTCCTCGGTCAGGCCGATTGCCGCACGATGGCGGGTTCCAAGTTCACGCGAGATACGTGGATTCTGTGTCAGTGGGAGAAAACAACACGCCGCGGCAATCCTGGCGTTACTGATTATCAATGCCCCGTCATGAAGAGGAGTGTACGTGTTAAAAATGGTAACAAGAAGATCATAATTTACACGCGCATCTAGACGAATTCCACTTTCGATGTAGGTCTTAAGTCCGACATCACGTTCAAAAACCATGAGTGCGCCAGTCTTCTCCGATGAGAGAGTCGTAGCCGCAAGGACTACCTCATCATACCACTCCTCGCCGAATGGATTCTGGTTGCGTTGCTTTCGAAGCAGTAGATTGTTCCCGATCTGGGTCAGGGCTCCGCGAATTTCGTGTTGAAAGAGGACGAATATTGCAAAACCAAGGTAGACGGCAATATTTCTCACCAGGAATTCGACCGTCGTCAGATTGAAGACTATGGAAAACTGATAAACGAGCCCAAACGCGACCAGCCCCCCGACCATCTGGGCAGCTCTCGTCCCACGCATCAGGCGCAGAACTTCGTAGATGAGGAAGGTCACAATTAAAATGTCTACGACCTGGCGGAGTGACAGTGCCCCAATCATCGAACCAATTTGTGTAAAGAGGTTATGCATCTGATAACTTTGTGTGCCAGGCCCTACTGCTTGTAAAGATTGGGATAAAGTCAGGATTGTACTGATTGGTGGAATCCACAAGCGTTCTACCGATTCCCAACTTAATGTCTTCAAAAAATAAACACAGACCAATGACAGGATATCATATCCGTTCAACCTTGGAACCTGCCAAATTATGATCCTAAATATGATATTCAAACGATTTAGCCTCTCATCTTGGGGACAAAGCGGCAGTCTGAATGGCTCGGACAGTGGCGGGATAACCTTCAGGCTGAAAATTGTGGATCGATGATCTGTTTTGGATGATGATCGTTCACCGATAGAAAAAACGTGAGAAATAATCAGACGTTCTGATAGTGGTTGGCACGGTTGTCCGGTGGGGTTGAGGTTTGCTAATATAGGTTTATGTTTGCGCTCTACTCCACTCAACGGTCTGTCGGCATCTGGTCTGACTGGACTGTTCGTTGAAAGTCTATTTTGAACAATTGCGGTGGTCAGAACGAGTCGACCAGGAGAGTACTACCGGTCTTGATCATGCGATCTGTTTTTGATCCGCTCTGTTCGGATAACCTGCTCAATGATGTGGAAGTCACGCTTGGCTAGCTAAAATGACTGACCCTGTTCAACGACAGGCACTTTTGAGGCGGTGACGAGACGGTTAACCAATCTGCCCAAAACGGTCATCTCATTTGATTCAACTGGATGAAATATATGAATAGACTCGCTGCATTCTTCAGAGTCCTCACAGCATTCTCTGTCATCATCGCTGGAGAAGCGATAGGTGGAGCAGATGTGTCACCGATTCTTGATGGTTCCCCAGTCCCAACAGTCACCGAGGTGCGTAAGAAGACCCGAACGGTCGCCAATCGCTCCAACAATAGGGGCAAAAGAAGAACGGTTACGTCCAAAAAACGGAGATCGAAGACATCTCAGGCCAGCAGCAACAGTAAAGGACGCCAATCGGCTCGCAGCCGTGCGCGAGCGAGAGCCAGGGCAAGGGCTCTTGCTCGACTCCGCGTGCTAAGGTCGAGAGAGGTTGTCTTGCGGAATGCGGCAGCAACAAATATCAACAGTGATGAGACGAAGGGTGAGGATCCTGAGATTCGTCGGGCCGCCATCGACGCGCTTGGCGGTCGTGCCGGAACTGTCGTCGTGATGGATCCGAACAATGGAAGAATATTCACCATTGTCAATCAGCGGATGGGTATCGGATCACCAGTCAAGCCTTGCTCCACCATTAAATTGGTTGTTGGTCTGGCTGCCCTCCATGAAGGCGTCTTTGATCCGACCCAGGATGTCCAGTTTTCACGTCGCGGAAGTATGAATCTGACCGATGCCATGGCCAAGTCGAACAATCCAGTCTTTCAGGTTCTGGGAAGGATGCTCGGCTATGACCGGGTGATCTATTACGCGGACAATTATGGGTTTGGACAGAAGACGGGAGTCAATTACACGGGTGAAAGTGCTGGATACGTTCCTGAACCAGAGGGGCAAGAGACAGGATTGATGTCGAGTCACGGTGAGAATTTTGGCATTACTGCAATTCAGCTTGCCTCATTCACTTCGGCCGTTGCCAATGGCGGGCATCTGTACGTTCCACGCACTCCACGAACTCCCGATGAGAGTACCAACTTCACGCCGGTTCTCAATCGCCGAATCGTCATGGCCCCTGAGGATCGGATGCGACTGATGGCCGGTATGATTGGGGCTGTCAATTATGGAACTGGGCGAATGGCTTATAATCCGCTCGGTCAGGTTGCAGGGAAGACTGGAACCTGCACCGATCGGGATAAGCTGGGTCTGTTCACTTCATTTTCCAGTGTCGATAATCCGCGGGTAGTGGTGACCGTCATCACGTCGGGTTATCAGGAGGCCGGCAAGAGAGCGGCTGAGATCGCCGGTCGAATCTACAATGCAATCTCGTCACGGTTCTTTGAGGGAGCACGTGAAATGCCAGCCAGCTCAGGACTTGAGCTGCAAAATTAGCCTGGTAATCGACCGATGCGCAAAGAGATTACAGATCGGTATTGAGAATGGAGTGATTTCCACAAGCTCCGACGTGATTCGAGAGAGTCAGAGTCTCAGCCAGCGCCAAATGATTGGAGCTATTGAAATCTCAGGCCGGTCAACTGAATTGAGTGATCCTTGACACGTTCCTCTCCGACACTTCCAGGCCGGTCGATCTTGATACTGAAGCTGAGATCCTTTCCGGGCAGCAGTGGAAGCTGGGTGGCACGCGGAATAGGATAGGCTGTTGACCGCGCGATTGTCGCATCGTCTAGGCCAAGCATCGTTCCATTGACCTCGATGGCCGTCAGTGTGCGATCACCATTGTTGACAAGTCTGGCGCGGACTTCATGCTGAGCCATACCGATCAGGTTGGGATGGACGATGGTCTCGATCATGTCGATCTGAACCTTCTCGCGGTATCCGTCATAATCGACATTACCATTCCGGACAACTCCCTCAATATCAGCGGTTCGTGAGTCCTGCCTGCCGGCGATAAGGGCGATCACAAGTGCCAGTACCACCGCCGCAATTCCTCCAATGACAAGAAGAAGACGGCGACGCTCGCGGCGAATGGCAAGTTCGGTGTCGGACTGATTTTGAGTGTCGAACATATTGTCTTGAACTCCTTATTTTCCACTGACCATCATCCGGTCAATCTTGATTGTCGGGGCTGCAATTCGTCCGCGAAATTGTAGGTCATTACCGATCACCTCGATACCGCGCAGCATATCGCTGAAGTTTCCGGCAATTGTCACTTCTTCAACCGGATATGCAAGTTCACCTTCACTGATCCACCAGCCAGAAGCCCCGCGTGAATAGTCGCCCGTAACTGGATTGAATCCAAAGCCGATCATCTCGGTGACATAGAAACCGTTGCGAACAGATCGGATGATTTCAGCGGGGGGGGTTGTGCCCGGTTGCAGATAGAGATTACCAATGCCAACCGAGGTCGAGCCGGTCAATCCTCGTGCGGCATTGCCTGTCGAGTTAAGATTAAGTTTGCGTGCGGTATAAGTATTGAGGAGATAGTTGCAGAGACGCCCTTCATCGATGATGACGGTCTTTCGCGTCGGTAATCCCTCGGAATCGAAAGGTCTTGTTCCCAAGGCACCCGGTCTGCGACCGTCGTCGATAACCGTCAGCAGTGTGGATGCAACAATCTCGTCAAGTCGGCCGACAAGAAATGATGCTCGTCGAAAGATGGCGCTGCCACTGACCACTTCAAAAACACTATCGAGGAGTTCTTCAGTCGCACCGTATTCAAAGACAACAGGGACCGATTGCGTGGGTACCTGACGAGCACCAAGTTTTCGCAGTGCACGGCGGGCGGCCTCTTTTCCAATTTCGACGGGTGAATCGAGGTTGCTCAGATTACGGCGACGATCGCCCCAGTAACCGACCTGCATCTGTTCGCCATCGCGGGCAATTGGAGCAGTAAAGAGGCTGATCGTTGTACCTTCATAGCTTCCAGCGAAACCAGCCGTTGAGACAAGCATGGTCTGGCTGCTGATGGTCGAACAAGCCGCACCCTCAGAATTGACGATGCGGGTGTCGGATGAACGAGCTGCATCCTCGGCAGTGCGGGCAAGTTCGATCTTCGCGGCAGTCGACAAGTCGACAATACCCGGATCGGTCATCGCCAGTTGATCTACCGCGGGCAGTTCAGAAGCCATCTCTGAACTGTCAGGCAGTAGAGCAGCCTCATCAACCGAAGTCAGGCGTGCCATCTCAATGGCCGTGGTCACCAGAGACTCGATCGATTCAGAGGAAATCTCTGAGGTTGAACAAGAGGCCTGTCGTCCATTATGTAGAACACGAAGGCCGATCCCTTGAGTGTTGGCTTCACGTACCTTCTCGATCTCACCTAGTCGTACTTCTACTGAAAATTCGGAGGCCGTAATCCCCATCACCTCCGCATCGGTTGCTCCATTGCGAATCGCCATTCTGGAAATGTCAGAAAGGAGTTCGAGAGTCAGAGGGAGGGTCATTGTGTACCTCCGACAGTCATCTCCGACAATTTGATGGTCGGCATACCAACACCGACGGGAACAGACTGGCCATCTTTGCCACAGGTCCCTACTCCTTCATCGAGTGAAAGATCATTTCCAACAGCAGTCACACGGGTCAATGATTGGGGACCATTCCCGATCAGTGTCGCGCCCTTTACCGGTGCGGTAATCTGACCGTCCTCAATCAGATAGGCTTCACTCGCAGAGAAGACAAATTTGCCATTGGTAATATCGACCTGGCCTCCACCAAACTGGACGGCGTAGAGTCCACGACGAACGGAGCTGATGATCTCCTGTGGATCGCTCTCACCGCTCAGCATATATGTATTGGTCATGCGCGGCATGGGAATATGACGGTAACTCTCACGACGTCCGTTTCCAGTCGGCATTGTTCCCGTCAGCCGGGCAGAAAGTTGATCTTGAAGGTATCCGCGCAGGATTCCATTCTCAATCAGCACGGTACGCCCGGTTTGATTACCTTCATCATCAATATTTAGTGAACCGCGCCGATTGGGGATGGTGCCTTCATCGACCACTGTGCAGAGTTCACTGGCGACTCGTTGACCAATCAGGCCAGAGAAGGCCGATGTTCCCTTGCGATTGAAATCGGCTTCCAGGCCATGTCCAACGGCTTCGTGTAGAAGTATGCCAGGCCATCCTGGTCCAAGAACTACCTCCATTGAGCCGGCTGGAGCCTCACGCGCCTCAAGTTGGACGATCGCCTGGCGGGCAGCCTCATTCGCATAATGATGGATTCGTTTATTATCAAAATAGTCGAGTCCATACCTTCCACCACCACCAGAGACCCCGGACTGAAGATTCCCGTCATCGTCAGCTATGCACAAAGCTCTCATTCGTGCCAGAGGTTGCACATCGCCACACAGTGTCCCATTGGAGGTGGCAATCAGTACAATCTTGTACTCGTCGGTCAGACTGGCCTGTACCTCGCGAATCCTTGGATCAAATCGTCGCGCAGACTTATCAAGCTCTTGCAGGAGGATGATGCGTTCTTCGAGGGGCTGCTGGCCAACCACCTGTTCAACACGATAAAGATCATGTTCCAACCGGCTCTTCTCAACCGCAACCGGCCCTGTTTGACAGGGTCGTGAGGCAATCTGGGCAGCAGTCTTTGCTGCTTTGCTGATCGATGCGAATTCAATTGTGTCACAATAGGCATAGCCTGTCCGTTCGCCGGCAATTACTCGAACTCCAACACCCTGAACGGTTGATCGGCCAGCAGATTTGATGATCTGCTCTTCAAGGCTCAGGTTGTTGATTACATTGTGTTCGAAGTAGAGGTCGGCAAAATCACCTCCTTGCGAAAGTGCAATGCCGAGCAGCGTCTCGATCTGTGCTAGGGTGACCGGAAAGCGTGTGGTAAAAAATTGAACCGGATCGACCATACTATTGCCGTTCTCCAAGATGTAACGCGGCGATTCCCGCTGAGAGATTATGGTACCTCACCGCTGAAAAACCTGTCTCTCTCATTAGTGATGCCAGTCTTTTCTGATCTGGAAAATTGCCAACCGATTTTGGCAGGTAGGTATACGCGGTCGTCGAGCCAGAGATGAGTGCCCCGATTCGGGGAAGTATGTTGTGAAAATAGAATTCGAAGAGTTGCCGGAAGACAGGGACAATTGGTCGCGAAAATTCCAGGATAGCTACCCTGCCGCCTGGTTTCAGGACGCGACAAATCTCGGCAAGGCCAATGTCGACCCGTTCAAGATTGCGGAGTCCAAAAGCAATCGTCACAATATCAAAACTCCGGTCGGCAAAAGGGAGTTGCATCGCATTGCCTTCGGTCAGCAAGGGGCGGTCGCGCATCTCCGACTGGTGATCGATCTTCTCATTGCCGATGACCAGCATCGGATGACAGAAATCGCAGCCGATGACCTGTGTAAATGGTTGAAGCTCAATGGTCAGATCGGCTGTGCCACAGCAAAGATCGAGTGCCAGTGTACCAGGGCGTTTGAGTATGTCGGCGAGTTTGGCAATTGTGAAACGGCGCCAGCGTTTGTCAATATTGAGTGAGAGCAGGTGATTGAGCCGGTCATAGCTTGGAGCTATCTCGGCAAACATAGCCCGGACGGCTCGATCCTTGCCAGGTGCATTGAATTGAGGATCTGGAATTTCCTTGTTCATTGAAGCTGCCTGATCCTATTTGACAGTGCCATCAACCCGTCCAACGACGACCAGTGTGAGGGCGTTCGATTCTAGCAACTTGCGGGCCAGCGCCTGCAGATCGGTTGGATTTGTTGCATCGATCCGCTGTTTGATTGTCAGCGGATAATTGCGTGGAAGCGAAAAGGTCTCGATATCCAGAAGCCAGTCCTCGGTCGAGCGAGCATTTTGGTCTTTCCAGAATTGGTTACGAGCCTCGGTCAGTTCTTCAGCAGAGATCGCGGTGTTTACGAGGGAGTTAAAAGTCTCTGTCAGACGCTGCGAAGTCTCATCTGCCAGGGCAGGGGAAACGCGCGTCGAGAAATAGAACGGACCGGGAAGAATGCGAGGCTGCACGATGAAGTTGCTCTGTGGAGATCCGTTTCCAGACCTCCTGGCCCAGCGGTTCTTCAGTACCTCGGCCAACAACTGAACCGACAGGAATTCCGGGGTACCATACTTGACTCCGGCGACACCCCCCCGAATCTCTACATCATTTGACTGCGGATCACTCTGTTTGATTGTTCTTGGAGTAGCGATCTGAACTGGTTGACGGAAAGTTGCCGGGACTGGTGCGCCTTTGCTCCACCCGCCAAAGAGATATTTGAAGGCACGGAGTGTTCTCTCCGGTGCAACATTCCCGGAGAGGATCACCGATGCGTTGTTCGCTAGATAGAATCGCTGAAATATATCGTAGATGTCACCTTGGCGTAGATTGGAGACCGTCAATTCGCTCCCAAGTACATTACGTCCATAGGGGTAATCACCGTATAGGGCCTGCAGAAATGACTCATCGGCTCGCTGGGAGAGTGACCCACCCTGCTTGATCAGGGCAAGTTGATCAGACTGGGCTCGTTTGAATGCATCAGTACGGATATTCTCAACGACCAGTAGTCGGCTCAAAATCTCGAGTGCTGCTTCGAAGTTGGCCGGAGTCGAGTCAAGCTGAAACCACGTCTTGTCGGCATCGACTCCCCACTCGATCTTTGTCTGGAGCGATTCAAGCTCCTCACGAAGCTGCGGGTTGACCGCCAGAAGTGTGCGTTGTGTCAGTGCAACCAGACCAGTTTTACCAACACTGTCAAACATCGATCCGGCCCGGATTACGATCGTACATCTGACCGTCGCTTCACCCTTGGTCGGGAGGGAGACAATCTGTAGTCCATTCAGCAGATTGTCTCGTCGGACATTGCTGAACTGATTGTCAGCGGCAGTGGAGGTTGTTCCATTGGCGCCACCCTGTGCATGGCAGGTGATTGGGAGAAGCAGAAGAGTGACGAGCAGGAGATTTGGTATCGACAGTCGCATAAGCAGCATAATTATTCACTTTCTTTTCAGGACGATAACGCAGAAAAAGTTTAGCCGTCCAGCAAGTGAGCGTCAACTGCTCGTCAATGTCCGATTGGGATAGTGATCGATCTGGCTGAAATTGAATATGATTGAAGAGCTGGAAAGATCTTCATTGGCACACTGGCGAAGAGAGTGTCAGCCGCAGTCGAAAGATAGAAAAAGTCGGTGTTCAATCAGGTTGTCTCAAACTGGGTTGCCCGGATCATTCTCAGTCGGAATGATCGAGCCGATCCAGGTTGCCCAGTCGGTCTCTGTTGCCACGTATTGCCCCATCATCCAGAGTCGATCTTCTTCGGGATCGATCGCCGCCGCACTGGATATGTTCCATTCACAAGCGCCAGGCATTGAGCTCTGGATCATCTCGATGCTGTTACGAAGACGACTTGGTTCATCGCCGGTCAACTTCCCGGTATAACAGATCGATGGTGGATCATTATCACCAACCCTGTTGAAGACCAGCACCATGTTTCCAGCTCGATCGACCATCATCCCGGGACAGAAGTAGTCGTATCCGGGTGCACCAAGAATTCCCTGCTGTGTCACATATCCAGCCTTCGGATTGGCCTGAAACCACTGGATGCCAGCACGATTTGGTCCATCTCCCCAATTGACAGCAACTGTATGGGCTATCCACAATTGGCCGTGACGATAGACCGGCTGGCAGATCCTCGTGTCTCCGGTCTCAATCTCGGCCTCGACTCGTTCCTGTTTTGCGTCAGGGGCGAGGCGGAACGGTACGGTCGCCATGAACTTGCGGGTCAGAGTCGGAAAATGGCGCGGACTCTGTACGACCTTCCACAGGGTCAGACCCTGTCCATCTGAAGTCGCATTGATCAGATACTGTCCCTCAGGTGCCCGCAGATTGACCGCCGGTTGGAGTCCGAAGGTGAGGCTTCCGTCGAGGTTCTTCATTTGCCAGAAGTCCCAACTGTGAAGCATCCCGCCATTCTGAATGTCGACCTTTGAGATGATACGCAGACGGGCAAAGCTGAACTGGCCGGATCCGGAGATCATATTGGCAGTCAAATAGACCGATGATGAATCAACGGCCAGACCGAGTGAGTCCGGGCGCAGGTTGGGTTGGCTCTCATCTGTACGGACATCGATCGCCCATACCCACCAGTCACCAAGTGGATCTGCTCCACGTGAGGCGGCGAAGAAGAACCAGGATTGATTATGATCCTGTGTTGTCGCGCAGGTCGCCATGATCCATCCACCCCGAAAGTGGTCGTAAGCCACTCGCGGCTTGTATATGAGAGGATTGTCGGCCAGCGATTCGAAGAGATCAGCGAAGTTTCGGCGTAGTAATTGGCGACCAGACTTGTCAAAGACTGCCCAGGAGGCATTGACCAGAACAATGAGATGGTCCGGGCCGGAGGCCATCTGACAGTCAGATGGTGCATATTCGGTGTCGTCAATCCCGGCAAAGTTGGTCTTCAGTTGAAATCCTGGTTCAATTGTTGACTGTTTAAATCGATGCTGGTCGCGCTGTAGCTGTGCCTGATCGGCTTGAGAATTTTTACTGGTTCTGGCCTCGATCTTCAGTGCCGCATGTAATGAAGGAGGTTCGAGATGGCCTGTCTTGATAATGTTGGTCTGTTTAAGGCCAATCTGGCGGCGAGCAATCAATTGATTGACATTGATACCACGCCCACGCTCGGTCGGGAAGCACCTCTTTGCCTTTCCTTCCGGTGTGATAAGTATTTCCTGACGCTCTGAATGTGTGGCCATGTAATCTCCCTGCCTGTAATTGGTGAGGCAAGTGCGTGAAAAATTTACCTGATTATGAATGATAGTGAACCACCGTTCATTGTCAAGTACCCTCCAAATCGAATGACTTCCAAGGTGTCCCAGAGCGTGAAATCAAAAGATCATCACTTGTCGACGAGATCTGAAGATATTGGCAAGAAATTAATCTTGTGAAAGCAACGCCATATCTCTGACTCGCGTCTGATTGGGGTCATTTTTGATGGTTGCGGAGATGACCACGAAGATGATTTCAGTGCCTCACACTGGCGGCAAGCAGGTCAGAACGATGGGGCAAAAGCTGGAAAATTGACATTCTGGATATTGAAAGTGTCGGATTACACCCGGTCGTTATCAGGAGTGTAATTGCCACTGTTGGTTCCAGTTATCCGGTTCAGCCATATCAGTGCCGGCCAGCCGGAGCAGTGAGGGAGTGAGAAGATGATCAAGAAAACGCGTAAGTTGAAAGAGAGAGAGACATTGATCGCTGTTGGAAGTATGGCAGAGATTGAGATGCCGCGTGGTCTGAACAGCCCGCCGCTCTCCCAGCGCGAAATCAATCTGATGATTCACGGCTGGTTGACCGATATGTGGCTTCTGACCACCGGTGAAGATCTCTCAGAAGAGATGATGAAAGGAAAGCCTGCCTCGCATGGTCGTCCCCTGGCCCTTGCCAGTGATGGACAGATGAGACTGCTCGGGAGCCGTTCCGCGACCCTGGAAGCACTGCGAGATGTTGGTATCGAGATGTCTTGACGTTGTCCTCCTTGATAATGATGAACGTTACCGGCCGGATGATAATATCGTTCGGCCGTTTTTTTGTTTAGAAGTCGCTTGAAATGGATGAAAAGGGGTTTGGAATTGAGGCCGGCTATTTTGAGGCGATCGTTCTTACGTAGGCGATGGTCTTCCAGATCTGTTCGTCACTCATTTTCTCGACGGGGGGCATGGTCAGTCGTCCATTGACCATCTTTCCGAGGCGGATCACTAGAAACATTTTTCCATCGGAATAGGATGCAACGGGGTTTATTGTCAAATTGGCAGGTTCGGCAATCAGGGTCGAGCGGGATGGGCCATCACCAAGCCCCTCGTGACCATGACATATTGCACAATTGTTGAGAAAAAGCTTACGGCCATCCGACGCGGCGACCTTGTCCTGGCCAAATGGGTTGAGGGTCGATTCGGTCACAGTTGTTGCCGGTGGAACACGGACCTGTCTATCACACGCTGCAATCACCAATGAAGAGATCAGAATCAGCAAGACCGGTGGATAGCGAAATATCCACCGGTCAAAGTATTGTCCTTTTATCTGACGATCGGACATTAGAATAGTAATTGAGCAGCCTCTATTCTGCTCTGGTCATCGAGGCCAGGACACCCATCTGTTGTCTGTTCCTGACCCTGACCAGACTGCTCCATTCGAGATAACCTTCCGCGACAAGCCTCACCTGATGTTCACCAGCATTTAAATGGACAGTGCGTGGTGTGATACCAGAGTACTGACCATTGATGTAGACTCGAGCCGGGACAGGACAGTTGATAGTGACGATCCCCGTCTTGTCGGTTGGGGCGGCCTCGATCTGTTGTATCTCGACATCGGGTGCTACTTCAGGGCGAGTCGGCGCAAGATGGCGCGACTGGAGAGGTTCTCGGTCACTCGTGATGCTGTTCAATGCTACCGGTTGGGAAACGGTCAACTGGACAGTCGGTGAAGGGAGTGGAAAGGCGAAATTATCGGTTGATGAGGTTGATGCAATATCGGTCTCGGCATTACGATTGCGAACGACCCGTCGCCGGGCAAGCTTTTCGTTGGCTGACTGATTGAACCTGGCGACATCTTCGGCACTCATCGTGTGACCTTGGAGAAGACGTCCAAGCTCTCGCCAGTCGATTGTCTTGGCTAGAAGGCCGGATCCAGAGAAGAGTCCGGCAATAAGAACCCAGGTGGTCCAACTTCGATCAACCTTACTCCGATATTCGGATATTGATCGATCCTGTAGACCGTAGCTCGGGATATTTACATTACACTCCGGGCAAAAGGAGTGCCATTCGATTACATCAGTGTTACAAGCAGGGCATCTTTTCATATTCAGGGCTACCAGCGTGTGAGCAAATTCTGTAATGCCAGCAAAGTCACGGGGGGGAGACTCTGCAGGACGTACAGGGACACATATTGGGGGTCCCAGAATCCCGACGTGTCATTTGATCATCGTCAGCGGGGCACGCGATTCTGACCGTTCTAATCATTACACAAAATTAAAGGATTTGGCAAAATAATTATGCTCGACATGCAAGGAAAAATTGTTCTGGTCACTGGTGGATCACGGGGTATTGGAGCGGCTGCGGCATCACTTTTTGCCCGTGCGGGAGCAAAGGGAATCGTCGTTCACTTTCACCAGAATCGCGAGGCGGCCATCAAAATTGCCACTGAAATAGAGAAGCTCGGTGTCCGAACATTAATTTGTGGTGCGGATATGGCCAGTTCGAAGGAGGTCACGACACTCTTTGCGCGGACAATCGAGGTATTTGGTCGAGTCGATGTGGTGGTTGCCAATGCGGGTATCTGGCCACCGGACGACTGCCCCTTGGCAGAAATGAAGGATGAGCAGTGGGAACGGACGCGAAGGGTCAATCTGGATGGAGTCTATTTTGTCTGTCGCGAGGCCGCCCGCATCATGATAAGACAGGGATCGGGTTCAATAATCACCGTCAGTTCAACTGCCGGACAGAGAGGAGAGGCCGGTCACGCTGACTATGCCGCTTCAAAAGGTGGTGTGATCAGCCTCACCAAGTCTCTTGCCAGTGAACTTGGTCCGGCGGGAATTCGGGTCAACTGTGTGGCACCAGGTTGGGTCGATACGGAGATGGCGGAGAAGGCTCTCCACGCCGATCAGAATGAGTGGGAAAGGATCATCTCCGCAATTCCTTTGCGCCGTGTCGCTACGGCCGAGGATGTCTCCGGGGCGATAATCTTTCTCGCTTCGAATCTCGCCCGACATATCACAGGAGAGATTCTCAATGTCAATGGCGGGTCGGTTCTCTGCGGGTGAACGGTCAGCGCTTTGGTTTTTTGAAGCGGGAGGTGCTCATGACCTCACTCGTGTGGTGTGGAGTCGCTTTATTGAGTACCGTATGCTGAAGGGTGATCAAAAGTTGGTCGTCTCGTCCACGAAAGCGCCCGGTCAGCGGAAAATTGCCGGTCTGCACGACAACTCCCTCGCGGACCATGTTCCAGAACTGTTTCTGGGTTATCCAGAACTGCTTCTCATTGTTGCTGACGATCAGAGCGGTCTTCTTTACTTTCATAGACAGCGATCACAGTTGATGTTTCAAAATTGATTACCACAAGTGCCGGGCAATGCGTCGGACTTGAGGAGAACAATAGAAAGAAAGATAATATTGACACGGGTTAAAGCCCCGGGCAACCCATCCAATCTGGGTACATTTTGTCAGATTGAACCGGTCACCAGGGGCTCGATCTTGAATCACTCCAAACCAGGTCCTTACTTTCTGAGTGCAAGATACGGTTCGATTTCCTTGATCAGCAGTGCAAACTCTTCGAGTCGGAGCGATTGCGGACCATCAGACCAAGCCTGTTCAGGGTTTGGGTGAACCTCAGTCATGATCCCATCAGCGCCAATGGCCACAATCGCCTTGGCGAGCGGCCTGACCAGGCTGCGCTTACCGGTGCCGTGGCTTGGATCGACAATCACTGGCAGATGGGTCAGTTCGTTCAGAAGCGGGACGGCCGCGAGATCTAGAGTGTTACGAGTCGCCGTCTCGAAGGTACGGATACCTCGTTCGCAGAGAATGACGTTGGGATTGCCGTGTGTCACGATGTACTCTGCCGAAAGCAGAAACTCTTTGATCGTCGCCGAGAGACCACGCTTGAGCAGAACCGGGTTGGGAATCTCACCGAGCTTCTTGAGCAGGGTGAAATTTTGCATGTTCCGGGCGCCAACCTGCATGATATCGGCATATTTACTGACTACGTCGACATCGCCGGTATCGAGTACCTCAGTAATCACCTTCAACCCGGTCATTTCACGAGCCTCGGCCAACAGCTTCAGTCCATCTTCAGCCATCCCCTGAAAATCATAGGGTGAGGTGCGCGGTTTGTAAGCGCCGCCACGAAGAATATGGGCTCCAGATTTTGCGACTGACACCGCAGTCGTCATCATCTGTTCCCGACCCTCGACTGAACAGGGACCGGCCATGACGACGAAACCACCATCGCCAATCGAAACATTCCCGACCTTGACGACAGTTCGCTCCTTCTTGACCTCTGTACTGACCAGTTTGAAGGGCTGCAGAATCGGGATGGCATCCTCTACACCATCAGCCGACTTGAGGTGCTCGATGTGCTCTTTCTTGTCACCAGGTCCAACGGCGGCAATCACCGTTCGCTCGGTTCCTTCGATCTTATGCGGGACATAACCAAAGCTGCGGACCAGTTCACAGATATGATCGATCTGGGACTGGGTCGCATCGGTCTTTAAGGTAATAATCATTTTTGGGTTTCTCCTGAATTTGAGTTGAAGACCACCAATGAGCCATTGTGCCAATCAGTCAATGGCATTGATCTCCACTTGCGTTGATGGTCGGGTAAACGCGGGCTGCCACGTCCCGCTGGATTAATCGGCCGGAATCACCAGTCAAATATTGCATTTAGGGCTGGAGCGGGGCAGTTGGTGCCCGCTGATAGCAGCCCAGAACTTTTACTCCCATTGCAAATTCACGGAGGTGATCGAGCGCATGGCGGACACGATCCTCTCCAGTATGTCCAAGAAAGTCGAGATAGAAGCTGTACTCCCAGGGCCTTCCGTGAATCGGTCTTGACTC
>CAIOZW010000126.1 GCA_903862855.1 uncultured Acidobacteriota bacterium | reverse complement strand
TACGGGGGAGACCAAGTCGATGGCCAAGCGTGGCAATGTGCTGGTGGTGGATGACGAAGAAGTGATGCGTGATGTCCTCGAGAGCCTGATCTCGGCCGAGGGCTATCGAGTCGACCTGGCCCGGACAGGTGAGGAGGGTCTCTCTCGACTGAGCGAACGAGCATATGACGTAGTGCTGCTCGACGTCTCCATGCCTGGAATGGGCGGACTTCGGACCCTCGAGGAGATACTCAAGGCTGATCGGGAAGCGGTCGTAATAATGATTACGGCTTTCGCAACCTTTGAGACAGCGATCTCGGCGTGGCAGCTTGGCGCATTCAACTGTATCCGAAAACCCTTCGAGAATGAGCATATTCTGAAAATCATTGCTGCCGGAATCTCCAGACGTCGGGGCGACGAGGAGCGGCGAGTTCTGCGCCGAACACTGCGCCAATCTGCAGATCGGACCCAGATTGTCGGCAGTTCGACAGCCATGCGCGAAGTCTATGACCTCATCGAACAGGTCGCTCCGGCAAGATCGACGGTCCTTGTGACAGGCGAATCGGGAACCGGTAAAGAGGTCGTTGCCCGGGCAATCCACTTCTCAAGTCCGCGTGCTGAATCTGGTCAATTCGTAGCCGTCAACTGCAGCAATATCCCCTCCGAACTGCTCGAGTCTGAGCTCTTTGGCCATACCAAAGGTGCCTTTACTGGTGCCGTTGCCGCCAAGAAAGGGCTCTTTGAAGTCGCCGATGGTGGCTCCATCTTTCTTGATGAGATCAGCACCATTCCACCTGAGACACAGGCCCGACTGCTGCGCGTCATTCAGGAACGTGAATTTACCCCACTTGGCGACACTCATCCGCGACGAGTCGATGTACGTATCATTGCCGCCACCAATACCGACCTGCAACGGGCCGTCAAATCCGGCGAGTTTCGTGAGGATCTATTCTATCGACTCAACGTCATCAACATCCACATCCCACCCTTGCGGAACCGGCGTGAGGATATTCTGCCACTCGCTCAGCACTTCATTCGCAAATACAGTGCTGAGAATGGGCGAACCATCGACGACCAGCTGTTGCCAGAGTTACTGACAATCCTTGAAACCTACCCCTGGCCGGGTAATGTTCGGGAGCTAGAGACAGCCATCGAACGCGCAGTCATTGTCGCCCGGAGCAATGAGATCACACTCGATTGTCTGCGCACCGAGATCTATAGCAAGGATAAGTCTGAAGACTCATCCTCGACTGTCGCCGACTCGGTCAACTCGATCGATCTGTCACGAGGCATCTCCTTCTACGATGAAGTCTCGAAATATGAGATCGAGCTTATCCGCCGAGCCCTTGAAATGACCGGTGGACACCAGAGCAAGGCAGCCAAACTGCTGGGAATGAACAATACGACGTTGAACAGCAAGATCAAGGTCTACAATATAAAATTCTGATGAATACCAATCGACCGAACAGCACTGTGGGCTATCTGCTGGCTGCCGGAGCGGCGATTATGTGGGGTGTTTCTGGTGTGATTGCCCGCTACCTGATCGGTCACGGTCAGCATCCGCCTGAAGAGTTGCTCTTCTTCCGGACTTCGCTCGCAGCACTTATCCTTGCCATCTGGGTCATCAGCACCGGTCTAAGAAGATGGCAAACTGAGGGATATCCAACCATCGGTCGCAAGGACTGGCTGCTCTTCCTGCTGATGGGAGGAGTTGGTCTGGTCGCCAATCAGGGTTTCTATTATCTGGCGCTGGCACGGGTAGGAGTCGGTTATGCCCTTCTCTTTCAATATCTCTCACCTGTCTTTCTGATGGCCTACGGACTGCTCACCCGCACCGAGCAGATGACTTCCGGCAAACTCCTCGCTGCCGCAACAGCCATTGGCGGATGTGCACTGATGGTTCTTGGTAACGATGGAGGATTGGCTGGAGTATCACTCTCCGGGACGCTCTTCGCACTCGGATCGGGAATCGGCTTCTCATTCTATGCCGTTCTTGGGAAACATCTTCAGAAACGCTACACGACCACCGATATGATGATGTGGGCTTTTCTGATCGCCGCGCTGATGTGGGCACTTATCAATCCATTCTGGGCCCTTCCCTGGAGCTCATACGACAGCTCAAACTGGCTCTTCTTCATCTACCTTGCTACAGTTGCGACGGTGCTGCCCTTTGGGCTGTTCCTCTTCAGTCTTCGTTACCTCGAAGCGAGCCGCAGTAGTCTCACCTCGATGATCGAACCCGTTGTCGCGGCGATCGTCGCCTGGAGTTGGCTTGGAGAGGTGTTGAGCGGAGTCCAGATTCTTGGCGGGGCGGCAGTGCTGCTGGGGATCCTGCTTCTACAGGCTGAAGTTCTGCTGCGCCGGCGCCGTGAGACACTGACCTGATCCTCAAGGGCGAACCAGTGTCCGCCGTCCATCTGGACGATGCTGTCGCGGTGGAGAGAGTGGGAGCGATCGCTCGGGTAGCATCATCGGGAGCGTGGCCCGTTGACTGAAGAGCCCCTGGCGAAGAGCATCGAGTGCACCCTTGTTGAGAAGCGAACGATAGTACCAGATCGCCACGCCCGGAAGCTGCCGACTCCGGACTATCTCGATCATCCTCAGCAACTCGGCTACCGTCGGATTGGTACTGTCTATGCCGGGAACGAACCCTTGCCGATCGGTGACCAGCACCAACTGGCGGTTGAGTTCAGCCTCAAACTGATCACCATCCCGCCGGTAGATCTGAGGCATGACCAGATCTACCCCGCCTTGGGCGACCCAGACCGGATACTCCTGTAAAAAGTTGACATAGGAATAGGGATAGACGATTGGCGCATTGCTGACCATCAGCCGATCAGAGACCCTCTTCACTCTCTGTCGAAGCTCGAGGATGAAGCGATTGATCTGCTCCGCTCTCCATCTCATCCATTGCGAATCTGAAGGATCAGGAACACCGGAGTCACCCGTATGCTGACGATAGGCAGCCAGTGTGAGGCTGTCATAACCACAATCGAGCTGTGGATACCTGGCTCGATCAAACTGGACACCAACAATCAGATAACGTAAGCAGACCTCCTCAACCAACCTGATCAGAAACTGGCGGACTTCGGGATTTGAATGAGACATCCAGTAGAAGAGACCGCCCGGGGCACTGAATCCCCCGCCACCAGATCGAGTTCTGGCCATCCAGTCCGGATGACGATCGAAGAGTAGCCCCTCACCGCCAACTCCCGGGAAGTAGCCACTATATCCACCGATAAAACCATATTCGAACCAGGGCATGACGACCAGACCGGCCAGAGCCGCCTCTTCGATCACCTCGGAGAGCGGATCTCGACCGACAAAGCCTGGATCGATTGTCAGTCCGGTCTCTTTAGCAAACACAGCACTCTGCCAGAGCGGATACCCCCGGGACCAGACATTGATAAGTATCAGGTTGAAGTTGGCAAGCGCCAATTGCTGAATTGTCGCTTTGATCTCTTCCCGGGAGACCAGCGAGCTGCGGTCAAGCCAGACGGCCCTTATCTCAGCCATCTCTGACTTTTCGGCTTCAGCATTTAATGAATGGGCCATTCTCGCCGTTGCCGTTGCCGCAATCAGACCTGTAATAACCTGACGTCTTCTGATCATCAAAGCTCCCCTGCAGAATCGACCCTGTCTGCAGCCTTTGCCGCGATAAGCAATCAGCGGCTTGGTCTGGCTTGCCTTTCGATCAACCTGATTTCAAAGAGCTTCGGCCAGAGTTTACCGGTTACGAAAAGCCGATCGCCTCTCTCATCATATGCAATTCCATTCAGCACATCGGTACCGCGCAGTCGATCCTCTGCGGAGAGCAGCCCCGCCAGATTGACCCAGCCTGTCACGGCTCCACTCTGCATATTGATGCGAACCAGACGATCGCTCTGCCAGATATTTGACCAAAGATCACCCTTCACATATTCAAGCTCATTGAGGAGATTGATTGGACGATCAACGTCGAGAACATCCACCTCTCTCTTGACATCAAGTGTCTCTGGATCGAGAAACCGCAACCGATTCGTACCGTCGCTCATTACCAACTGATTCCCATCATGAGTCAGCCCCCACCCCTCACCACGATAGTTGAAGTTACGCTGGAGCTGAAAACTGTCGAGATCGTAGACAAAGCCAAGGCGGGACTGCCAGGTCAATTGGTAGAGTCGTCGATTGAAGAGCGTCAGGCCTTCAGCAAAATAGGTCGCCGGCACTTCAACTCTCTGCCTGACCTCACCCGTCGCCAGATCGACCTTGCGGAGCGACGATTGCCCATTCAACCCTGTGCTCTCATATAGAAACCCATCGTGAAATAGCAACCCCTGTGTAAATGCACGCGAATCATGCGGATAGATCTTGACCACCTCATAATTGTAGGTGACCACTCGAACCGGGGCCTTGATCTGCTGTGCCTCACTCTCGACCTGTGCGGCCCCGCTAAGTGGCTCTCCATTCCGGCAAGCCGGACCGAAGAGCATGATAAGCAGACCGAGGGTAAAGGGAATGTGCAGGAGCTGGCGGGCAATCGAGCCATTTTGCCCGTCCAAATTTACCCGACCATTCTTTTGTGCTACATTAACATCTGTTTTTATCTGGCAATCCATTTCAGTAATCAGGAGATTCAATGTCGGAAAGTACCTGCCTTTTTTGTCGGATTCTGTCTGGCGAAATACCATCAACCAAGGTCTATGAGGACAGACTGGCCTACGCCTTCAACGACATCGATCCTCAGGCCCCTAATCATATACTGATCATTCCCAAGGAGCATATCGATTCTCTCAATGATGTCTCCCAAGGTGACGAATCACTGCTTGGCCATCTTCTCCGCCTTGCGCCAAAGGTCGCCAATCAGATCGGGTTTGCCGAATCAGGATTCCGCACCGTAATCAACACTGGAGGAGACGGGGGACAATCGGTCGAGCACCTCCATCTCCATCTGTTGGGGGGCCGATCGCTGACCTGGCCACCAGGCTGATTTCAGGATTATGATCAGGCAAGGTGCGGCACCTTCAGAAGGGTCTCGCCGCACTCTTGCCTATCTTCACACCAATCTTGAGAAAGATACGTCCGAGTGATCTTATCCTGGAGACGGGAACAGGTTCCGCAGCCTGTTCCGGTGTTCCGATATCCTCGTCACCCCGCTTCTCTTTCATCCATCGCTGCAACAGCATTCGCACTTGCCGTGAATCACCGCTTCGCGCCATAAGGGTCTGCCTGAAGCTATCTGCAGTCAAGAGCCCGGCTGCATTCTGTCGATAGATCTCGCGGATAATCGAATGGAGCGATCTCTCTCCCAGGACTTCACGAAGAGCCAGAAACATCAACGCTCCCTTGACCTGGACAATTGCCGCATACTCGATGGAGTTCGTGAAGTCCTTCAGCGGCTTCTCTGCCTCCATATCCGCTCCGTCAAGCATTCGGTGAGCAAGGTAGCCTCCGCGCACATACTGTCGGGTGATCGATTCTGCAAGAGCAGGACCATATCGTCGCTCGTGATAATATAAAGCCGCATAGAGCGAGAGGGAATCAGCCACAAATGGATACTTTTCGACATCTATCCCAACCACTCGCCCCCACCACTGTCGGGCTACTGCCTGCGACACGTTCAATTCAAATGACGCCCTGATCACATCCGCCTGCTCACGAATGACTCCTGGTAAGCGCACGGAATCGAAATCGGCATAGTAGGCCTGCGGAAGAACGATCATCCCGGGCAACTCGATTGCACTGTATCCCGCTGTTACCGGAAACTCAACAACATGAATTGTCTCATATGGATATTCTCCAAAGGTCTCACGGTAGATCGACAGGGCCTCCCCGACTATCTCGAGGACTCGTCGCCCCTGACGTCCATCCGGGTCGCGGTGCCACGAGACCACCCTGGTTCGACCATAACTACCCTCCATTCTTCGCAACTTCTCTCCCAGAGCAATTGCAAATCCCCTTCGCGCCTCCCCGGTAAAGCGATAGATCCTTGAACGTGCCTCATCTGTCTCGGCCCTGACCAGGCGTCCTGAAGAAAAGATTTCCAGATCTGCCGGTGCTCTCCGAACCTTGATCCCAACCTCGTAATCAGCCACACCTGTCAGGACCACGCGACTCAATCCAATCGGAAATCGCAACTCTGCCAGATTCTGCGGGCGGACAATCAGAAGCGGATGGAAATAGCCGAGCAATATCGCCTCTTCGCCGACAAAAAAGATGTCTCGCGCGTCGACTGGTACCGGCTCCTCCTCCAGTGCATCATTCACCTCCTGCATAAAATGGGCAAGCAGGCTCGTCTCTTCTCGCTGCACTCTTGGAATCGTCCCCTTGAATCGAAAATGGAGCTCTAACCGCTCACCACTCCCGACTCGCTGGTCGAAATCTACCCGCAGTACGGTTCCCTTCAATCTCAACGAAAACTTCGAGACTCGTCCAGGCGAGTAGACGTCCAATACCTCAAGGGGCTTTAAGCCACCATCACCATCAAAAAGCACTCCGGCGTTTCCCCGCCCCTTGCTCCCTTCAGTTGCCTCAACATTTGCACCAACATTTGGATAGAGACTGAATTCAAGATGATCAACCGCCCCTCCAAGGCGATTCGTCCACTCGAAGACCTGAGTTCCGGTGTAACGTCCTCCAGCATAGTCCAACTCCAGATCGATCCGGTATCGATCACCCCTCAAAACTCCACCCCTGACTTGCAGACATATCCAAACCAGGCAGATCAGGACAGACGGTATGACCACCCTCTTCTCCCTGCCTCTCTTCTCCCTGCCTCTCTTCTCTATGCTCTCCCTCTCGATTTTCTTATTCATTGCTCTCATCTTAACCCAGTTCTGCTCTTCACTCATCATCTGTGCCACCAATTATATCCTGCATTATTTAATCATTTAATCGGAAGTCTCAGGCTTATCATCTCGATTTCCACTCTTATCCACTTTCCGGTTGACCTGCCCTTTGAGAAAGTATTATCCTCAAGTTTGAAAGTAAGAATCATTATTGTCTTCATCAAACCATTCTGATAATTCAGTTCACACAGCTGATGGACAATGATGAGAAGAAAGTAATTGAGCCTGTCAGGGTAGCAATTGAGGTGCGGCAGACACAGTTCAAGCGAGTGGTTGATTCAGGTGATGACCGCAAAGGAGTATCAATGAAACGTCAAGGGTGGGGAGGAGCGCTGTTACTGGCGATCCTGACGGTGATGAGTCAGACGGTCTTCAGTGGTGTGAGAGTCGCGGAGGGACGACTCTCAGGACGGGTGGTGGATGAGCACGGTGAAGGGATAGGTGGAGTAAGAATACTGCTCGAAGAGTCTGGTAAAGGGCAAGTAATTGACGAGGTGGTGACGGATGAGGGAGGGAGATGGGAACTGAGAGGGTTGATTGGTGGTCGATATCTGCTACGTGTGCGAGGAGAGGGTTTTGCACGCCTGACGCGAGAGGTTGAGCTGAGATCGGGAGAGGAACTGGAATTTGAGCTGAACCTGAGCATTGAGAAGATAAGCGAAGAGTTGATGGTTACGGCGACAACGATCAGTGGATTCACCGAAGGGCTTCCGCGGGTTCCTGGATCGGTCCAGGTGATCGACTTGGCGATGCTCGAGCAGAGTCGAGTCTTGACAGTTAACGAGGCCTTGCGGAAAGTCCCTGGAGTCCACACACGGGATGAGGAAGGGCTGGGCCTGCGACCAAATATCGGAATGCGTGGAGTCAATCCGACACGATCGACAAAGGTACTCCTGCTCGAGGATGGCATACCCCTCGCGTACGCACCATATGGTGACAATGCTTCATATTATCATCCCCCAATCGAGCGTTTTGAGAGTATCGAGGTATTGAAAGGGTCGGGACAATTGGCATATGGGCCTTCGACGATTGGTGGGGTCATCAACTACCTGACCCCTAATGCTCCGACAAAGACGACGGGAACGGTAACACTGATGGGTGGAAATCGCCGTTTCTTCAATGGAGGAGCGAGCATCGGAGGCACCTGGAAGCAGACTGGACTGATTGCCCATTATCTGCGTAAGCAGAGTGATGGAGCACGAGAGAATACGCACGCCGAAATTCATGATCTTCAGACAAAGATTCACCAGACCCTTTCGGCGCGGCATGCCCTGACGGTCAAGACAAATTATTACAGTGAGACCTCGAATCTGACCTACTCCGGATTGACGGCAGCCGAATATGGGTTGAATCCACGCGGAAATCCATTCAGGAATGACTACTTCTATGTCGACCGGTGGGGATCATCCATTTCGCATGCATTTGTGATGAGCAGCAACCTGGTGGTGACCTCGAACCTCTACGCGATGCGTTTCGATCGAGACTGGTGGAGACAATCCTCGAACTCGATGCAGCGTCCAAATGATGCCGCAGACCCACAGTGTGGCGGAATGGCCAATCTGTTGACAAGCTGTGGAAATGAGGGTCGCGTAAGGAACTATGACAATTGGGGTATCGAGTCGAGATTACGATCCAATCACCGCTTTCTTGGTATGTCGCACGAACTGGATTTTGGTGGCCGTTTCCACAACGAGGATCAGAAGAGGGTTCAGTTCAACGGTGAGACTCCAGAGGCAAGATCGGGCCTCGTCGTCGAGAATAATCTGCGTCAGAACAGAGCTATCTCGAGCTTTGTTCAGGATAGATTCCGGATTGGTCGCCTGCTGGTTACTCCTGGTTTGCGAGTTGAACGGATAGTCTTTGAGCGGATGAACCGCTTGGGTAGAAATGGTCTCGGTATCAGTGGCAAGACGAATCTGACTCAGGTGATTCCCGGTTTGGGACTGGCATTTGAGGCTGGTCAGGGATTGGTTCTTTACGGAGGTGTGCATCGCGGGTTCGCACCACCACGCACCGAAGATATTATCAATAATACCACGGGGGGAGCAGTCGATCTAGATCCTGAATTGAGTTGGAATTTCGAGGCCGGACTGCGTTATCAGGCTGGACACTTGTGGCGATTTGAGGCTTCCGTCTTTCGTCTCGACTACAGCAACCAGGTCATTCCAGCCTCGCTCGCCGGTGGAATCGGTGCGACCCTGACCAATGGTGGATCAACAAGGCAGCAGGGACTGGAGATCAGTTCGCGCTTTGACACCGGAGGAAGGCTGGGAAGTTTTGGAGATCTCTTCACGAATGTTGCGGTGACCCGGCTGCCGGTTGCGCAGTTCCGTGGTGTCCGATACAGCAGTGTCAGCGGATATGGAAATATTCCGGTAACGGGAAACCGCTTGCCCTATGCCCCGGAGAGCCTCGTCAGTGCCAGCGCCGGGTATCGCCATTCAAGAGGATTGACCGCTATGATTGAGGCAGTGCAGACCGGATCACAATATGGCGACGACCTCAATCTGGGAACAGGATCGGCAAATGGAATGCTCGGTCGTATACCAGGAAATGTGGTCTGGAATTCGACGGTCAACTATGAGGTCGAATCTCTCCGATCGACCTTCTTCGTGACAGTCAAGAATATCTTCGATCGGGTCTTCATCGTTGATCGCACAAGAGGTCTTATTCCCGGGATACCACGAATGATTCAGGCAGGAGTAAAGATCGAGCTAAGGTGATGGAGCCCCGGGGCAGCTTTTGAACAATTCATCCCCGGGGACTCCAGTCAATTGAGAGAGCTGCAGGGAGAATTCGATCAGGAGGCTCCCTCGAGTTCGGTAACCATCTTGAGAATGGTGATCTCGGTCGGGCGGGCCAGAAGATGGCTGATCCGTGAACGAAACAACTGGATATGCTCAGATTTCGAATGCTGATCGAGACCGGCGAGACTTGTCCAGTTCTCATAGAAGACAAACTGTGATGGCCTGCTCGTCAACTGGTGAAGATCATAGTTGATACAGGACTCCTCCTCCCGGGTTGCGGCGACGACATCGTGAGCCGCGACCAGAAACTCCTCCTCGCTACCCGGGTTGACCTCGATGTAGGCGATGACCGTAACTTTTTCAGCGTCCATACTTCTCTTCCCTTCCGAAAAAATCTATTTTCTGCCAGACTCAAGATCAAATACCAGACATTGACGTATTTTGGCAAACTGAAACAGTGCAATTCGACAGGAGAGGATCCATGATCAAAAAGTACATGCGGACAAGCCCAACCTGGGCGACCTTGCCGTTGAGAATCACCCTCGGGTCGGCGATGTTCGTCCATGGTGCACAGAAGGTCATGGGTATCTTTGGTGGAAGGGGATTCAACGCATGGACATCTGTCCTTCCGCCATTTGCGTTCATGCGACCAGCCCCCTTATGGATGGGAATGGCTGCCTTCTCTGAGTTTCTGGGGGGAGTCCTGATCATACTGGGGCTCTTTACCCGTCCGGCAGCCTTTCTGATTGCCTGTACGATGCTCACCGCCGTTACTGGAGTTCACTGGAACAATGGATTTCTGCTCTCCAACAATGGCTTCGAGTATGCCTGGACACTGCTTGGAATCGCGATCTCTCTGCTCTTTCTTGGGGGCGGAAATGGTTCTCTCGATCAGCGCCTGGGCTGATTGATAGAATACCCGGTCTCTTCATCCCCCCACTCCGACTCACGGTTGACGGTCAAGTGAGGCGATATGCTCAGCGTGGAAAGAGCTGGTCGAGCGTCTCCCAATCGGCAGGAGCCCCGTATTCACAGACCTCAAAAGCCTCTGCGTAGCGGGTCGTCATTCCCTTTTCACCATAACGTTTGACAAGCAGTTCACGATAGTTTCCAGCAACCTCGGTGTCGAGGTTGATCAGCCATTCGCGAATAAAGACTCTCCGTCCCTCGTCATCGGCGGGTACACCGGGCAGGTAGCGCCCCATCCACGAATCCCGATCGGCAAATTGGGAGGGCATAGCGTCGTAACAGGCTCTTTTGAGCTCGATCTGTTCGTCAACATCGACAATGATCGCCGGGTCGAATGGGTAAGGTTTCTTGAAGTCGTCCGAGTAAAAGAGGATGACCGGATTCTTCGGGCAAGGTGGAGTATCGAGAGCAAAGAACGGGGCGGCAACAAGGACTGCCGCATCCTGAACGAGAATACCCGTGTAACGGTGATCGGGATGGTAGTCGTTTGGCCGGTGGCAGAGAACAACATCGGCCTGCCAGTCGCGGATCAGGCGGGCAAAAGTACGTCGATTCTCGATGGTTGGAAGGAGTTCACCATCGTGAATATCGAGAACCTGAGTTGTGACTCCAAGGATCTCGGCGCACCTTTTGACTTCCGCAGCACGGCGCAAAGCAAGTTGGCCTCCACCCATTGCAAAATGGCCGACATCACCATTGGTGGTTGCGACAAACTTTACCTGGTGTCCGGCAGCAGCCCATTTAGCTGCTACTCCACCGGCCTTGAGTTCACAATCATCCGGGTGTGCTCCAAAAGCAATAATTCTCAATGGCATATTCGTCCTTTCAAAGTGATAAACCGGAGGGCTGAATGCCCTCATAAATGGTAAATAATTGCAGCGATCATTTTCCGCCGATTGGATCACCGGCAGGAGTTGCCAGTCGACGAGCGGGTTGCCTTACCTGATCAGGTCGATCGAAGAATCGCTGGATCTCCTCCCTCACCATCTGACGAATTGCCATCTCCTCTTCACCTGAAGCAGGCCGTTTCGTGAGGGTAAGAATCTCGCGAAGGATGGCCGAAATCTCAGCCCGGGCAAGCGGCGTGAGCGTCTCGAGACTGGCCGTCTCCAGCAGACGAGAGGCGAACTGGCTGCGAGTTGTGAGAAGAATCGCCCGCTGCTGGCTGTCAGCTGGCAGTGGCATTCCCCAGGTTGCCGTCAGGGTGGCTCTCAAAACCTCTCGAAGTGATAGATTGACTGGATTCTCGGCATGGAAGGCGACCAGTCGTTCGATCCGGGCTGGCGCGAGGAGCGCATCGAAGGTGAGGTTCGCGGCAATCGATGCCGCTCCAAGAAGATCAAAAGCCGGATCAGTCCGGCGCCCAAAGTATTCGTTCGGGCCCCCATCATATCCGGTCGCAATCGGTGGAATAAGGTCGAGAATATTCCGCGGCAGGGCGAGTTCAGCCGGGCTGATTGTTTTGAGCAATGCTTGCAGTGCTTCGCGCTGACGGGTGACTGGAACGATCTGGCGAAAGACGGTCGGGCTTGGTCCGCTGGCAGTCTTGACCGCGTAGCTGAACTGCAATCCACCGATCGACTTGGCGGCGGCGATCAACTGGAAGCGATGATGGAGGTAGAGCGGCAACAGTTTCGCCTCGAGGTCTGACAGGGGCTGGCCTGTTGCGATATTTTTCAGGTCGAAGTTGGCAAGTCCGATGCGACGAACAGCCATCTCGTGACCGAGCGTGGCGATGGCATCCGCGCCATTATCCCAGACACTTGCCTGAGGATGTGCCGTGCCTGCATCACGGGCATCACCATCGTCGATAAAAAGCAGCCCCTTCGACACACCATCCTCGACAATTTTTTGCAGCTCGAGAAGTTCATCCGCTGCCGCAGGAAACTCAGCATATGCATATTTGACAGAGAAGTTATCGTAAATCCCCATCCCCGTCGCATAGGCATTACTCAGGTCGAGCCGACCATTGCGAATTTCAACCAGCGGAGCCGGGTAGTCCATCACTGAGGCACGACCATAGCTGCTTGCGGCGAAATTGTGCGAGAAACCAAGCGTATGGCCCACCTCGTGCGCAGAAAGCTGACGGATACGGGCGAGGGACATAGCCGCAGAATCAGTGGCAGGGTCTCCGATCGTCGCGGAGAGGAGATAGTCAGCCTCCGGAGCCGCCGCCGCAAGGCACTCCAGTTCGATCTCTCCACTGCCGGATGATGCCGGCAGACTGGCTGCAATCATACCAGTTCCAAGCAGCATGTCCTGGCGAATGCGAAGACTTCCCAGTGATACATTGCCCTTGATAATCTGACCGGTGCGCGGATCGACGACTGATGCTCCGTACGACCAACCACGGGTCGACCGGTGTACCCAATTGATCATGTTGTATCGGATATCCATCGGGTCGGCATCTGCCGGAAGAATTCTGACCTGAAACCCATTTCTGAACCCGGCCGCCTCAAAAGCAGTCGCCCACCAAGATGCCCCTTCGAGCAGTGCCGATCTGATCGGTTCCGGGACTCCATTGTCGACATAATAGATGATCGGCTCGACTGCCTCCGAGATCGCCGCCCCGGGATCCTTCTTCTGCAGTCGATGGCGGCGAATCCAGCGCTTCTCGATCGGTTCTGTATATGGTGAAGCATAGTCATGGAAGGTGAGTGGCATTGCACTCACCCGCGGATCGTAGAGTCTTGGTCGATAGTCTCCAGGCTTGGGAGTGCCTGATGGGTCAAGAGACGGCAGTTTCACCAGTGAATGATGCTGTCTGACCGTGACCGATTGAGCGGCAGGAGTGACACTGCGCAAGAGAGGACCAGCATCATCTCCTGTCAGCGTAATGATCGTCTCGATCTCCGTGTTCTTCGGAAATCCTTTCGTGCGCGGGAGGTGAAAGGCACTCCGCGACTCATCAAAGCGAAAACTGCCCTGACGCGACAGGCGCAGACGCTCGGTCACGCCGTGGGCATCCCGCAGAAGAAAGGCGGTAGCATCCACCAGAACCCGGTTCCCCTCTGTTGCTTCAATCCGGAATCCCCAGATGACTGAGCGGGCAAAAGAGTCCGCGACCGCTTGCCGCTCAGCCATATCGTTGCTCAATGCCCGATATCGATAGTTTGGTTGAACCAGGAGTAACCGCGGTCCGACTCGTTCAAATCTGACTACGGCACCCGTTCCAAGCTGGCCGCGATCGAGCCCGATCGGATTCGATCCGACTCCGGCCGGGAGTGAGACCTGGTATAGAAACTCCTCGTTGAATCGCTCTACCTCCATCCACATTTTTCCTGTCTTCTGATCCCAGTAGAGGGGCATAAATCCGTCGATCCTTGTCGTCCCGGCCGTGAGGCTGGAGATGGATCGACTCTCTGTCTGGGCGATGACATCCAAACTGGTCAGCAAAAGTAGAAAAGTAAGGACGAGTATCCTCATCTGATTGCTCCCTCTGGTCATTGGCGATCATTGATTGAATGTTGGAGGAGGTCGATCTCCGCCAGATCCTCGAAACGCTCGATACGAATAATCTGTCCATCGGTCAGTGACGGATTGTCGATGAAGCGGCGATGTCGGTCAAGCAGGACAGGGATCATTCCAACGCCCAAAGCGCCTTGGATATCTTCACGCCAACTGTCACCTATGTGAACCGACTCCTCCGGTTTCAGCCCAAGTTCCTGAAGAACGGACTTGAAGAGTTGTGGTGCCGGTTTGGCATTGCCGCACATCGATGAAATTCTGACGGTCCTGAAATACCGACTCAGTTCAAGGTTCTGCAGAATAGCAAAGAGGCGCGAATCAAAATTTGACGCAATCGCCAGAATCAGACCACGCTGACCAAGGACCTCCAGTGCCGGCACTACTCCATCGATCAACCGCCACAGATCCGCGCTCTCAAATGAATGATAGAGTCGGATAAAGAATGGTTCAAATTGAGGGAATGGGCCCTGATCGGCAAAGACATCTCGGACCAGATTCCTCCACCAGCCCATCTCAAGCTGCTGGAGCTGTACCAATGGTAAACCGGGTGGGAAGGCAAGGCCAGGTTGGAGCGGAAAGTAGCGGTGAAAATTGTCCTGCAGTTGTTCCGGGTCGACTACCTGCCCAAACTCAGCGGCAATTGTGGCATAAATCTCGCCAACCGGTTGGCGAGGTTCGATCAGAGTTCCACCAGCATCGAAGAGAACTCCACGTATGACGGATCGGTCTTTGAATCTGTTTGGACTCGGGATCTTCAAATCAGATCTCCTTGGTCGGCAAAGTCGACAGGGCATACTGTCTGCTGGAGCTCTTCCCTTGCCTGCAGATGATGTTCAAACCAGACAGCTCGGAGACTGTTTTGGCCAGGCGATAAAATATCAGAGCCACTCTGCACAGTCTGATTTGGCAAATAGACTGACAGAATATAGACTTAATAATATTTAACAAGTAACAATCGATACGTTAAAGATCATTCCGGGATGAATTTCGACCCGGCCCGTATTTCACAATCGAGGAGTCTGATTCATGAGGCAGAACAAGTCAAAGTGGGCGCCCGGCCTCAGCCTGGCGTTGCTCCTGTTTACTGTGAGTGCCTTTTCGACCTGGTCGACAGAGGCCAGTACCGAAGGCGGTGAGGCGTACGCCCTGCAAGGGGGGACGATTGTAACTGTCACCGGCGAAGTGATCCAGAAGGGGACGATCGTCATCAGAGACGGGTTGATCGAGTCTGTCGGTGCGGGAATCACAATTCCCGGTGATGCCCGGATCATCGATGCGAGCGGCCTGACCGTCTACCCTGGGCTCTTCGATTCATTCACCAATCTTGGTCTTTCCCAGACAGCCTCCCCCACGGGAGGAGGAACTGTTCAGGGAGCTGGAAGAGGATTTCAACAGGCCCCTGCCGCACCAAGTGAGAGCGGGCTTCTTCCTGAAGTGGACGTGACGAACCAGCTCCAGTCCGGTACGGGCTCATTCGAGAATCACCGATCTGCCGGCATCACGACAGCACTCACTGGACCAGCAACTGGTATCTACCAGGGGCGGAGTGCGCTGATCAACCTCGGAGGCGAGTCGGCCGACAAATTGATCATCCGCACGCCCTTTTCGCTCAACATCGGATTCAACAATGCCCGCGGTGGTTATCCAAACTCCCTGATGGGCGTCTTCGCATTTTTACGTCAGTCTCTGCTCGATGCTCAGCACTATCGCGAAGAGTGGAGTCGTTACCGTAATGCACCTCGCGGGGCGACGAGACCTGAGATCAACCGCTCGATGGAGTCGCTCCAACCCGTTATTAATGGTGAGATGCCGGTTATCTTCACCGTCAATACGGTTCGCGAGATCAAGCGTGCCATTGCCCTCGCCGAAGAGTTCAATCTCAAGTACATCCTCAATGGTGGGCTCCAGAGCTATCAGATTGCCGATTACCTCAAATCGAAGAAAGCGACGGTGATTCTCTCCCTCAGTCTCCCACAGCGTCCAACCGGACTGGATGATCCTGAGTCCGAATCTCTGCGAGCAATGCGTGAACGGGCTGCCGCCCCGGCCACAGCCGCAGCCCTGCACAAAGCAGGAGTCACCTTTGCTTTCAGCTCCGGCTCGCTGACCCGGCCGGCAGATTACCTGGTCAACGCGCAACGGGCAATCCAGGCGGGGCTTCCCAGGGAGGTGGCCCTTCAGGCCCTGACGATCGTCCCTGCTACCATCTTTGGTGTCAACCAGCAGCTCGGCAGTATCGAGAAAGGCAAGATTGCCAACCTGGTGCTGGCGACTGGTGACATCTTTGCTTCCAATACGGTTATCAAGCACGTCTTTGTTGATGGCAAAAAGTTCGATATCAAGGCACCGGAAAGCCCACGGCAGCCAGGCAATGGTGACCGCCCAGGTGGACGCCCGGGCGGTCGCCCGGCTGGTCGTGGTGGCAATACCGAATCGACCGAATCTGCTCTGGCTGGAGGGGTCTGGAGCATGACCCTTCAGACTCCCGGAAATGAGGTCTCCAGTACGATGACCCTTCAACAGAGTGGAGAAACAGTTACAGGTGATGTCACGACACCTTTTGGCACGGCACGCATCACCCAGGGAAGGATCAATGGAAACAGTCTGACCCTGGGCTACACGCTCAACTTCCAGGGCCAGGAGGTACCGATCGAGGCCCGAGGCCAGATTGAGGGCAACTCAATCCGGGGAACGATGAGTGCGATGGGACAGAGTTTCAGTTTCAGCGGAACACGTCGCCCCAACCAGCAGTGAGGGGGCTGACATCACTCCAGTTCCTGAAACTGCACGGAATTGCCGAACCCGAATTAATGGAATGTATCGGAAGGATTGAAAGATGATGAAGAGATCAAAGACACTAAAAGCCGCAGTACTGCTGTTCATGCTGGCGATGACTGCACTTGCGCAGGAGTCTCAGGAGCTCCTTATCCGCAACGCCACCATCATGACAGCGTCCCACGGGACGATCGAGAATGGCTCAATACTGGTCATTAATGGAAAGATCGCGGCGGTCGGAAAATCAGCAGACATCAAAGGATCGGCCAAGGCAAAAGTGATTGAAGCCGCCGGGATGTTTATCACTCCAGGTTTTGTCGACTCACATTCTCATACGGCACTGGACGCCATCAATGAGGGCTCTGTCTCTGTAACCTCAATGGTCAGGATGCGTGATGCCGTCAATGATACGGACATCAACATCTATCGGCAACTTGCCGGTGGAATGACAACCATCCACCAGCTTCACGGAAGCGCCAATGCGATCGGGGGGCAGAACTCCATCATCAAGCTCAAGTGGGGTCGTCCGGTTGAGCAGATGTACGTGGCAGATGCGCCAAGAACCATGAAATTTGCTCTTGGCGAGAATCCAAAGCAGGCCAACTTCTCCGTCCCTGGACGACCTCGTCGATTCCCGGCAACGCGAATGGGGGTCGAGGAGACGATCCGCCAGGCCTTCACTGAGGGGCGAGAGTACCTCCAACGATGGGAGAAGTATGAGGCATCTCGACAGCGTGGGGAGAATCCGCTCCCACCACGCCGGGATCTTCGACTCGAAGCAATTGGTGATGTTCTGCGCGGAAAGATCGATATACACTCGCACTGTTACCGGGCCGACGAGATTGTGATGCTGATGAGGCTTTGCGAAGAGTTTGGTATCAAGGTTCACACTCTTCAGCATACGCTCGAGGGCTACAAGGTCGCGCCAGAGATCGCCAAACACGGCGCCAACGCCTCGATACTACCAGACTGGTGGGCCTACAAGATGGAGGCCTATGATGCAATTCCCTTCAATGCCGCGGTCATGACGAGGCGTGGAGTGGTCGTCTCGATCCATTCCGACAGCAATGAGCACGCCCGAAGGTTCTACCAGGAAGCGGCGAAGATGCTCAAGTATGGAGATCTGACCGAGGAGGAGGCGCTGCGTCTCGTCACTCTCAATCCGGCGATCCAGCTGCGACTCGAGAAGAGGATCGGCAGTATCGATGTCGGCAAGGATGCCGACCTGGTGATCTTCAATGGGCACCCATTCAGTATCTACTCTCGTCCGGAGATGACCTTTATCGAGGGTGAGGTCTTCTTCGACCGTAAGAATGATATCGAAATGCGCGAGAAGCTGGCCGCCGAGAAACGAACCCTCATCGAACGCGAGCGGAGAAATCCCGGTCAACCTCAACCGACGCAACCTCGACCAGCACAAATGCCCAGCTTGTCGGAGGATCTTGATGATCACCTTCATGGATTCCCTCATCGAACCCGCCCTTAAGAGGCTCTGGATGGAGAAAACAATGCGATCAAAGACTATTCTCTCACTGTTAATCTTCGCACTCGCCTCCCTGTCCGGGCTTGCCCAGTCAAAGGTTGTCGTGATTCGTAACGCCAAGGTGGTCACTGTCTCAGGTGCGACGATCGAACGCGGTACGGTCGTCATTACCAATGGACTCATCTCGGCTGTTGGAACAAAGGTGGCCATTCCACCGAAGGCTGAGGTGATCGATGCCACCGGGCTCTCAGTCTATCCTGGTCTGATCGATGCCGGAACGGTCCTCGGGCTGACCGAAGTCAGTTCTGTCGGAGCGACTGTCGATACGACTGAACTTGGGGATTTCAATCCTAATATGAAGGCACTCACGGCGGTCAACCCCTACAGCGAGCTGATACCCGTTGGTCGAATGAACGGCGTGACGACGGCCATTACCTGCCCGCAGGGTGGGATCATTCCTGGACAGTGCGCAATGATAAACCTGCAGGGATGGACACCTGATCAGATGAAGGTTGCCGGCCCGGCCGCCCTTCACATCGTCTACCCGCAGCTTGGGTTCCGTGGTGGTGGAGGTTTTGGCAGTTTCAATCCTCCTTCTCCATCTGATCAACAACGCCAGGCGAGGGATCGGCAGGTCGAGTCACTACGCACCAAACTGGATGACGCCGTAGCCTATCACAAGGCTCGGCAGGCCTCAGCCAGTGACAAGAGTCTTCCACCACGAGCAATCGATCTAGGGCTAGAGGCTCTCATTCCTATCATCAAGGGAGAGATCCCCGTCCTTGTCACGGCCAACGGTGCGTCCGAGATCAAGGGGGCGATCGATCTGGCAGAAAAATACAAGCTGAAGCTGATCATCAATGGTGGTGATGATGCCATCAAGCACGCCAAGCTTCTTCGGGATCGCAGCATACCGGTCGTTCTTGGTGGGGTGCTCGAGTTGCCGGGAAGTGAAGATGATCCCTACGATCAGTCTTTCGCGAGGGCGGCTGAACTGCACAAGGCCGGGATCAAATTTGCCTTCACCTCCGGAGGACAAGCCTACAATGTCCGCCTGCTTCCATACCACGCCGGCACTGCCTCCGCCTTTGGCCTGCCCCGTGAGGAGGCACTAAAGGGTGTGACGCTCTATCCGGCACAGATCTTTGGTGTCGACAAGCAGGTTGGTTCCATCGAAGTCGGAAAGCTCGCCAACCTGGTGATCACCGATGGGGATATTCTTGAATTCCGGACCAAGGTGAAGAGAGTCTTCATCAAGGGCGAGGCTGCAAGTCTGAATAACAGGCATACCCGACTCTATGATCAGTTCAAGGATCGTCAGTAGCCTCGATGCTCGATTCAACTGAAGAGGGAGGAAGACCTCAATCTTCCCCCCTCTTCAGACTACTGAGAATCCTTCCGCGCGTAATAGCCCTGACGTGATCTGACGATCAGCTTCCTGTTGTCACGTGGTGTGACCGTTACTTTGACCGAGCGAAAAGTGCCATCGCGTTGCTCGTTGGTCGGGTAGTAGCTCAAGAGGTACTGAGTCCGAATGTCACGGGCAATCCGGGCCGCGATACCGGGCATCTCTGCAATATCACGAGGAAAGAATGCTCTCCCGCCCGAGTCATCAGCCAGACGGGTCAACAGCTCACGGGCCTTTTTGGCCGGGGATTTGCCGAAAAAGCTCTTTGTCTCCTCCTCTTCGTCAATGAAGCCAACCAGGTAGATCTGGACCTCATCCTCCTTAATTGACTCGAGTACCTCTTTCTCCTTGACGCTGCTGTTACGTTCAAGTCCATCAGTGATGACGATAAGTGCCTTGCGCCGGTGCTTCCCCTTCTCGTGAGCATAATCTGCTGTCACGATCAGTGCATCGAGGAGCGATGTTCCCCCACTGGTAAACATCTCATCGATCGCCTCCTCCAGCTCCTGGCGATCCGAGGTAAACTCCTTGAGAAGTTCTGGTTCGTCTTTGAACTGGGAGACAAAGGCTTCATCATCCTGGCGCATCTGTTTGACCAGACCCAAGGCCGCATCGGAGACAATCTGCAGCTTTGAACGCATGCTTCCGGAAGTATCGATGACCAGTCCCAGGCTGACGGGGACCTCGG
>CAIOZW010000125.1 GCA_903862855.1 uncultured Acidobacteriota bacterium | reverse complement strand
GGGCTCTACCAGCGCGGGCAGGGGATTGAAGTTCGGTCGAGATGAACATGTCTCGATTAGGAGCTGCATGTCATTTCCATTACCACAAGGATTATACGAACAGTTAGTAGATGAGGAACTTCGGCAACGCATCGACGCTGCTCCAGAGTTGAAAGTGGTCCTGAGTCAGATCGATGATGAGGCAGCTCCCCAGTTATATGCACAGTATATCAATCAGCTTCTGCGACAAGCTTTCCGGATTGTTGATCCAGAAGCACGTTTGCCACTCCTGAACAGGCTGATTGAATTACTCGCGGCGCAAGATGGGCTAGATTATTTGCGTCGGCGGCAGTTATTGAGTAATGCAGACCACAAGTCGTCTCACCTAACAGAAGTTTTATCATCACGGTCGAGTTGGCCAAGGCCTGTAACCCCACTCAACAACAGTGCTTTACTGACAGGGCAAGGGGCAGATCCACCGTTAGAGCATGAGCTTCGCGCAGAGATGGCTAGCGCTGACCGTGTAGAGATATTGGTCTCTTTTATCAAATGGTCAGGGTTACGGTTGTTGATTCCTGCATTTGAGGAACTTGCAGTACGTCAGGTTCCTGTAAGGATCCTTTCGACCAGCTATATGGGCGCCAGTGATCCGGCGGCGTTGGAGTGGCTGGCTCGCCAGCCAAATATAGAGGTGCGGCTCTCTTATGATACAGCTGGAACGCGGCTTCACGCCAAGGCGTATCACTTCTGGCGACAAAGCGGCTACTCTACCGCATACATTGGATCGGCCAATATCTCACATGCTGCAATGACCCAAGGGCTGGAATGGACACTGAAAGTGACAGCACAGGATATGCCTCATATTCTTGAGCGCTTTGTCGCTGAGTTTTCAGTCTACTGGGAAAGTAGGGAGTTTGAACCATTTGGCGAGGCCGACTTCAGTCGATTTCGGGCCGCGATCGCACGGTATCGTCAGCCTGATAGTGGGCCACGTTTCTTCGCTGAGATCACCCCGCGTCCATTTCAACAGCGGATTCTTGATGCATTGGAGGCGACGCGACAGAACGGGAGCCGCCGAAATTTGGTCGTGGCAGCAACTGGGACTGGCAAAACAGTTGTTGCCGCGCTCGATTACCGGAACCAAGTCCAAAGAGAGGGCCAACGACCCAACCTGCTCTTTGTGGTTCATCGTCGGGAGATTCTGCAGCAGGCTCTCGAATGCTTTCGAGCCGTCCTGCGTGATCAGAATTTTGGTGAACTACTTGTTGATGGAGAAAAGCCACATAACTGGAATTGGGTCTTCGCGGCTGTACAGAGTCTGAACAACCAGCGACCCTGGGTTCAATTGGGGTGTGATCATTTCAGACACGTGATCGTTGACGAGGCTCACCATGGTTCTGCCACTAGCTATCGCCCTCTTTTTGAAGAGTTATGTCCGAAAATTCTTCTTGGATTGACCGCAACACCTGAGCGGATGGATGGTTCCTCAATCCTCCCTGACTTCGATGGTCGCTTGACCGCAGAGATTCGACTTCCAGAGGCTTTGGCAGAAAAGTTGCTTGTACCGTTTCACTATTTCGGAGTGACCGATAACATCGATCTCTCGGCAGAGAAGTTATGGCACAACGGTCGTTACAAGCCAGATGCACTGGAGCAGGTTCTGACTGGTCATGACATCCGGGCCAGGCAGCGAGTGGACCTTGTCCTCCAGGCACTCAACCGTTACCAACCGGATCTTGAGGGGGTACGTGGGGTCGGCTTTTGTGCTGGGGTTCGTCACGCACATTATATGGCCGATCATTTCCAACTTGCTGGTATTCCTGCTGCGGTGGTGGTGGGTAGTACGCCACGTGAGGAGCGTGATAACCGTCTGCAGGACCTACGCAATGGCGAGCTGAAGTTTGTCTTCACCGTCGACGTGTTGAGTGAGGGGGTCGATATCCCCGAGATAAATCTGGTGCTCTTCCTGCGACCGACGGAGAGTCTGACTGTCTTCTTGCAGCAACTCGGGAGGGGGCTGCGGCATGCTCCAGGTAAGGAGTGTTTGACAGTCATCGACTTAGTTGGCCAGACACATCGTCGCTATCGGGTCGATAATCGTTTTGCGGCACTTCTGATGCGCCAGCGCCAGCGGCTTGATCGTGAGATTGAACTCGATTTTCCCAACCTACCACCCGGTTGCAATATCCAGCTGGAACGTATCGCGCGTGAGCGTGTTCTAGCAAAGATTAAAGCTGTTCTCGCCGATATGACCCACTTTGTTCCTGAGACCATTCAGACCTGGTCACAGGAGTGTGATCGGCCTCTTACCTTTGGAAACTTTATCGAAGCGACCGGGTTGTCTCCAGTAGAGTTACTTAGACAAAGAACCTGGAGTGAATGGAAGGCACTTGGACTTGGACTGCCTGCACCTGTTGATCCAGATCGGAATATACTGCGTAAAGCCCTGTCGCGTATTGCTCTGCGCAGTGATCCAGAACTTCTGCGAAATTTGATTGGGGAGAATTCTGATGAGAACGTTTCCGATGTTGATAGGGTAATGCGTCACTACCTGTGCTGGGGGAAGCGTGGGACTGATCTGGAGATCCAAACACTTGCCGAGTCCGCTGCCCGTTGGCAAATGAACCAAACAATAACAGCTGATGCGGCAGAGATAGCTCAATGGCGACTCGATCACCCACCAACACCGATACGGCAAATTGAACTCCCTTTTCCCTGCCGATTACAACTTCATGCCGCCTACGGTTCCTCTGAAATCAAGGCCGCTCTTGGAGTCGCGACTCTGGTGCAGCTTGGACCAGTCGGTCAGGGAGTGATCCATGTTCCGGACAAGAAGTGCTACATACACCTGATAACATTTCGAAAGGATGAACGGGCTTTCTCACCAACAACTCTCTACCGGGATTATCCAATCAGTGCTACTCACCTCCACTGGGAGAGCCAGTCGACCACTAGCCAGACCTCTCCCACTGGGCAGAACTACCTCAATTTCAGAGAAAAGGGTTATACCATTCTCTTCTTTGCTCGCCTTGAGAAGACCGTCGATGGTGAGACGGCTCCATTTCTTTACTTAGGCCCGGCCAGTCAACTTCTACAGGCAGAGGGAGATCGCCCGATTCGGATGGTATGGGAGCTGGAGTACCCCATTCCGGCAATGCTACTCGAGGCTGCTTTACCGGTGAATTGATTGCTATAAATGAGGCATTGTAATTGACTGTCGATTCCGGGTTTTATCTGGGTGAGCTGAATTGTTTGAAGTACAGGTGCAAAACTACTGGGATCGCGGGTCTTCAGACCCGCAAATTGACTTTGCATATGTAGGGGCGGTTCGCGAACTGCCCCAAATCCTGACCAAAAGGCCCATCCGAGGATGAAATCGACACCAACCCGATCTCTGGGCGAGTAGAACCTGGCGAATGACAGGGGCGGTTCACTGCAACCTCATTATCTTTTGTTTCTCCTGACCACCTATTTGACCAGTTAGGGACAATACTCACGCCTCGTGTCTGGATATGATTCGGATCACATTTTTGTCCAAGCTTATCTCCACTCACTTTATTTCCTGTTGCTCCTGCCGAAACCATTCGACAAACTTCCCGATCCCGCTTTCGATTGGTGTCGTCGGGTTGTATCTGAGCAGTTGCCTCGCCTTCTCGATATTGGCGTGGGTGAGGGGCACGTCGCCGGCTTGTGGTGGGTGGTATTCGACAATAGCCTTCTTCTCCAGCGCCTCTTCGAGCAGCCCGATCAGTCGATTGACAGTGATCGTCCCGGATTCTCCCAGGTTGATGATCTCAAATGAGCTCTGCTGATAATCGATCGCCGCCAGAACGCCCTGCAGAATATCGTCAATGAAGGTGAAGTCGCGCTCTGCAAGGCCGTCACCATAGACCTGAATAGGGCGCCCTTCAGCGATCAGCCGCGCAAACTTGTGGATGGCCAGGTCGGGGCGTTGCCGGGCGCCATAGACAGTGAAGAAACGAAGGCAGATAGTCCGCAGGTCATAAAGATGGCTATAGGTATGGCAGAGCAGCTCTCCGGCCGCCTTCGTCGCCGCATAGGGTGAGATCGGAAGCAGCGGGGCGTCCTCACGGAAGGGCGCTGTCGCTGCCGGACCATAGATCGAGCTCGAAGAGGCGAAGATAAACTGGCCAATCCGGTACCGCCGCGCCAGTTCGAGCAGGTTGAGCGTGCCCGTGACGTTGACCTCATGATAGTCGAGTGGATTGGTCACCGATGGGCGGACACCAGCCTTTGCTGCGAGGTGGATGATCACGTCGATGGGCTGCGATGAGATGATCGTCTCAAGTGAGCCGTAGTTGCGCAGGTCGACTTCGTAAAGGCGGTATGAAGGATGCTGGAGGTGATCCGTGATGTTCTTCAGCTTGACCGATGCCGGATAGAACGGGTCAAAATTGTCGATGACCGAGACCTGACCGCCAGCAGCGAGCAGACGATCGACGAGATGGCTTCCGATGAAACCCGCCCCTCCGGTGACAAGATAGTGTCTCTTCTTCATTTTCCAGCTCGATATGTTGCCGTTGGCATCTACTCTTCCGGTCTCGCCACAAATTTATAACCGATACCACGGACGGTCAACAGATGGCGCGGGTTGGCCGAGTCATCCTCGATGTAGCGACGAAGCCGGACGATGAAGTTGTCGATCGCGCGCGTATCGGTATCCTCGCGCAGGCCCCAGACCTCTTCGAGCAGGGCCTTGCGTGAGACGCATTCTCCCTCGTGCTTGATCAGGTAACGCAGAAGTTCAGCCTCCTTGAGCGTGAGGGTGATCGGGCCTCCCGGCGTGTGGATCTCGAGGTTACTGAAATCGATCGTCCTTCCGGCAAAGTGAAAGCTCTGCGACAAAGTGGAGGTGGCGTTCGACCGCTCACGGCGGAGCCATTCGTGCCGCCGCAAGAGCCCATTCAGGCGGGCGATGAGAATCGAAAGTTCAAATGGTTTCGGCAGATAGTCGTCGGCACCGGCAGCGAAGCCGCGCAGGATATCTTCCGGCTGACTGCGGGCGGTCAGCATGAGAATTGGAACATAACAACCGGCGGCACGGAGCCTCTCGGCAACCTCAAACCCGTCGATATCGGGAAGCATGACGTCAAGGATGATCGCGTCAAACCTGTTCTCCACAAACGTCGCAAGTTTGAGACCACTCTCGCCATCGAGGGCGACCTCGGTCGCCCAGCCCTCGAGCTCAAGGTTGAAGCGCAGCCCCTCGGCAAGAATCGGTTCGTCTTCGACTAGAAGTATCTTTGCCATGATCTTAGTCAGAGACAAGCTGGCCGACCGGGCCGTTGATGCGTGGAAGCTGAATGGTAAAGGTACTGCCGAGACCCTCGCCACGACTCTCGGCGTAGGCTTTTCCGCCGTGTTTGTTGATCACCGAGCGGACAATGAAGAGGCCTAGCCCGGTCCCTTTGACACGGTTGGCGACTCGACGTGGAGCGCGGTAGAAGCGTTTGAAGATCTGTTTCAACTCGCCGCGGGGAATCCCGATTCCCTGATCGGTGACCCGCACGGCGACGCTGGAATTGTCGAGGGCGACGACCTCAATGTTGACCTTGATCAGGTCGGTTGAATACTTGATTGCATTGTCGATCAGGTTGGTGATCGCCGTGCGGAGCTCCTCGGTATCACCCCGCACCCAGACCCTCTCTTCCGTGGTCAGGTTGTCAGAATATTGGAGCGATTCGACCGGCAGATTGGTCCGCAGTCTGGTCAGCAGCACACAGTCACGGACGAGGGTGGCAAGGTCGAATGGTTGGGCCTGGATGGTCCGGCTCTGGTAGCCGGAGCGACTGGCACGCAGCACCTGCTCGACTGTGTGAAGCAGGCGGTCGTTCTCGTGCAGCATGACCTGGTAGAACTCCTGCCGTTTCTCTTCACTCAGATCGTGCTTGCGGAGTGTCTCGAGGTAGAGGCGGATCGAGGCGATCGGCGTCTTCAGTTCGTGCGTGACGGCATTGATGAAGCTGTCGTGCTGTTCATTACGCCGGATCTCGCGGACGAGGTAGATCGTGTT
>CAIOZW010000124.1 GCA_903862855.1 uncultured Acidobacteriota bacterium | reverse complement strand
GCGTGAGCTTCCTGAAAGGGTCTGGCAGAATACAAAGACAGTTATTGACACAGGCGCACTGAATATCTGCGCCCCGGTTCTGCTGCGTGGACTGCAGACCCTCAAGAGCAGTGAGCCTGAACTTGCCGCAATACTGAAAATCCTGATCTCAGTGGTTCTGATACTTTTGATAGTTTGCGGTTACATTTGCACGGTTCGGTCAGGTGTCACTGCGGCAGAACTTGGAGTTTTACTGATGTTTGGCGTGATTGTCTTATGGCCATTTGAGTCACGGCGATTTCTCGCCCCGATGGCGCCATTCATCTATTTCTACCTTTTCCAGGGAGTCAGGTATGTCAGTAGGTTGACAGACAGAATAAGAAAGATTCAGACCGATGGAAGAGCACCGACAATGGTGGTTGCTTTTGTCATTCTCATGATCAGTCTGACCGGTCAGGGTTGGACAATGTTTAACAGGCAGGGGGCAAGCCTCATGTCCTTCAGTTGGGAGGCAGCCTTTGAAGACAACGTCAGGTTGATGAGCTGGGTGTCGGCCAATATACCAAAGTCGGAGGTGGTCATCTCGAACAATCCCGCCCTGCTGACTCTCTTCACGGGGCACAAGTCGGTCAATCTTGAACTCACTCAGCAGAGATGGGAGATGTTTCGGAGAGGCGGTTACCGTTATGTCGTCCTGCACAGGTTTGAAGGGAACAACGTTCCCTTGCCGGGCAATAATACGGTCCTCTACCGGATCAGGAATGAGGCCAACTTTGAGGTGATCGATCTAGGCCCACCAGCCGCACGTCCTGCCTTTGCTCCATAGGTGGCAGGATAGCGACTCCTCTCGGAACAGAAATGAAACATCGGTGGTCGAGACGATTCGATCAGAAGGAAGGCCCGGACAGATCTTCTCTGGCCCGGGCCTTTCAACAAGACGAAAAGCCAGTCAGGCAATGAGCCTGGGGAGCAAATAGGCGGAGTAAGCCTGGTCTGGTAAAAGTCGTTATGCTCGATGAATGTGGATGTCGATCAGGAGGGTTGGAGTTTATGGAGGCGGCGATCGGAATCGAACCGATGAATAAAGGTTTTGCAGACCTCTGCCTTACCACTTGGCTACGCCGCCATCTGAATTGAGCAGGAACGAATGGTCATAATCCCACAACTCCAATTCCTCGTCAAGACCCATCATAACTTACTCTTCGCACTTTACCATCCGGTTCAACTGGCCTAAACTCACCCGAAATAAACCACAGAAAGGCCGGTCAAACATGTTTGTGACACTCCTTGTCCTGGCAGCTTTTTACGGATTTGCGGGAGACTCTGGAGCAGTGAAGGATTCGCCGCGGCCACACATTGTCTTCGTCGCCGGGGATAATGAATACGGATCCGAGGAGACTTTTCCACTGCTGGCAGCTGAGCTTGAACGGAACTACGGGGTACGGGTGACGGTGCTTAAATCCCATCCGGATGAGAACAGTGAGGAGAACATTCCAGGTCTGGAGGCGTTGGAGAGGGCTGACCTGGCCGTGCTCTACCTGCGTTGGCGCCGGTTACCAAAGGATCAGCTCGAACATCTGCGTCGTTACCTTGAGTCCGGAAGACCGGTGGTTGCTTTTCGGACGACGACGCATGCCTTCAATTATCCACCCGGGCATGAACTGGAGAAGTGGAATGCGATGGCCGTCGACTATCTGGGTGGACCGCCGGGTTGGGGCAGAGGCCATTATCATTACGGGCATCGATCGACGACGGTGGTCAGTCATGCCCCGGGGGCTGGCGGGAACCCTTTGCTGCAGGGGGTCGCAAAGAGCTTTGCCACGCCATCCTGGCTCTACCATGTGCTGCCGAACTTTCCCCCGGCTGAGGCGCAGGTTCTCTTGACGGGGCATGCGGTCGATTCGGAAAAACCTGGGGCGGTCGACAATCCGGTCGCGTGGACGTGGAAGAATCGGGCAGGTGGAAGGGTCTTTATGACAACTCTTGGCCATCCGGGTGATTTTGATGTCGAGTCCTTTCAACGTCTGGTGATCAATGGGATTCACTGGTCGCTGGGTCGGTCTGGAAAGGTGAGGTGGCGTGGGCCATTTCCAATGAACGTCAAGTATCACGGATTCAGGAAGAGGTAAGAGATGAGACGAAGGATGATGTGCGGATACACTGCTGTGATATCGATGCTGGTCTTGATGCTTCTCTCGATTCAAGGTCTGGTTGTGGTTGATGCCCAACAGGGGGCTCGGCGAAGGGTCGTCCCGCCAGCTGCAGCGATCAATCCGGTTCAGTTGGCAAAGATCCCGGAGCGGATGCGCCAGTTTGTCGAGAAAGGGCGGGTAGCGGGTATGGTGACCCTGGTCGCCCATCGTGGCCAGGTGGTCCATCAGCAGGCGGTAGGTGTCTTGGATCTGGAGACGAAGCGGCCGATGGAGATGGAGACGCTCTTCCATATTGCGTCGATGACCAAACCGATTACAGCACTGGCGGTTATGACAATGGTCGATGACGGACTGGTGGGACTGAACGATCCGGTTGCCCGGCATCTGCCTGCGTTTGCTGATCAGAAGCTGAGAATCAGGGCCGTGGAGGCAGTGGCGGGCAGCAGCCTTGAGGAGATTCGTCCACCGGCCCGAAAGGTGACGATCAAGGATCTGATGACCCACACCTCGGGGATGCGTGGTGGGTATCCGGAGTCGATGAGGGATCTCTTCATGCAAAGGGATTTGACCCTTGCTGCAGCAGTGGAGGCTTTTGCCAGAGAGCCCCTTGAGGCTGAACCCGGATCACGCTGGGGGTACAGCAACATGGGGATTGCGACGCTTGGACGGATCGTCGAGGTCGTCTCGGGTATGCCGTTTGATCGATACCTCAGCGAGCGTCTCTTCGTGCCACTGGGCATGAAGGATTCGCATTTTTTCGTACCGGCGGAGAAGATGAGCCGTATGGCATCGATCTACCGGTTTGAAGAGACTCGCCTCGTCCGCGACAGACGTTATGACCTGCGGCAGGAGGCTCGATATGTCATGCCGGAAGGCGGTCTATACAGTTCGGCTCCGGATCTCTTCCGGCTTTATCAGATGATGCTCAATGGTGGAGTCCTCGATGGAAAGCGGATTCTCTCGCGGGCTGCAGTCGAGGTGATGACCAGCGTGCAGACCGGTGAGCTCAAGGCCGGTTTCTCACCAGGAGTCGGATTTGGACTCGGCTGGGCAGTCGTCAGGAATACTGAGGGAATGTTTCGGCTCAATTCGATCGGAACATTTGGCCATGGAGGTCTGTTCAAGACCTATGGGTTCGTCGATCCGGCAAAGGAGCTGGTCGGGGTTATCCTGATGCAGCGGTTGAGCGATGATGGTGACGTTGGTGAGGAGTTCAACGCCTTTATGGCAATGTCTGCGGCAGCAGTCAATTGAGGAGGGAAGTGATGAGATTCAGGTCAGGTCTTGTGGTGACAATGTTACTCCTGGTCAGTCTGTCAGTGATCGCCCAGGAGAAGGTAGTCCCGAAGGTCCGCTTTGCCGAGGCGATCGAGGCCTTTGAGAAGGCGGATCGTGAGGCACCGCCACCCTCAAAGTCGATTCTCTTTATCGGAAGCAGTATCTTTCGTCTCTGGAAGGGGCTCAAGGAACAGATGGCGCCGCTGCCGGTCTTCAACCGGGCCTTTGGCGGTTCCAGAACCAGCGAGATTCTGGCCTATATGGATCGGATAGTCCTGCCTTACCGGCCGCGGGTGATCGTCTACTATTGCGGCAGCAATGATATCAATGCGAATGTCACCCCAGATGAGATCGCGGCGAATTTTCGCGAATTTGTCGAGCGGGTTCGGAAGCCATTGCCGGAGACCAGAATACTCTTCGTCTCGATCAACAAGGCTCCCCAAAAGATGGATCGCTGGAGAGAGGTCGATGAGGCCAATCGCCTCGTGGAGACCTATTGTGCAAAGGAGAAAGGGCTCCGCTATATCGATGTCAATCCGGCTCTTTTCAATGGAGCCGGAGAGGCGCGGATGGAGCTGTATCTGCCGGACAGGCTCCATTTTCTCGATCCGGCCTATGATGAGTTTACGCGAATCATCAAACCGGTGGTCGCCGAGGAATGGGCACGGGTCAAATAGACGTTTTAGTGATTCCGCAGCGGGCCTGGTTGGCAGATAATCATTGCCTTCAATCGGTTCATCGGAAATGGACGGTTGGCCGTTAAAGATCGGTCCAACCACTGGCTGGTCAATCAATCTGGGGATCGGAATGTTGCTCAGGAGAGGTGGGTATGCCGGAGTCAGACAAGACTCGCCTGATGTAGAATTCAACGAATTGTTAGAGGTATTGAAAAGGGAGGGGTGAAATCTCGCCCCTCCCTTGAAAAGATCCCTTTTGATCTGGTCCCTCAGGGCCGCTGGTATTCAGGATCAGTTGGTGACAAAGTTGCTCCGCTGAATTCTCACCGTTGACCCGCCAGGGTTGCTGACGATCAGGTTGCGGTTGCCCATTGGTGTCGAGAGGGTCGTCTTGGCATTGATGACGATCGTGTCCTCTTCGATACTGACGATCGTGACCGTGATCCGTGAGCCTCCACTACAGACAGAAGTGCACTCAAATTGGGCTGTTGTGCCGCTATTGAAACCCGTTCCGGTGATCGTCATATTGATTGAATTGAAGAGGGGAATCCGCACGGGATTGATTCCGGTGACCGACAGATCGCGCGGCAGGACGACGATCGATTGAGCGCTGGTCGTGTTCGTTCCTCCAGCCGTATCAGTTACGGTCAGGGTGATCGAATGTGTTCCAACGGCCAATGGGGCCTCGACGATCGCCCCCTCGGCAATTATCTTGTCACCATTCTTCCAGACATAGGTCAATGGATCCTTCTCCGGGTCAGAAGAGCCTGAACCATCGAGAGTGACAATAGCTCCATTGCGTGTCGTTGCCTTGACACTCGCCGCCAATTTTGCCGCGACTGCCGTTGGTGGCTGATTGGCCGGGGGCGGATTGTCACCTCCACCGCCACCACCACCTCCATCACCACCACCGGTGCCGGGTCCGACGCCACTACCGGTCTCGTCATTTTCGAGATCGCTCAGGATCATCCGGAAGGGCAGTGTCGAATAGGTCATCCCTCGCGAATCCTTTGCAATGACGCGGACGTTCGAGGCATAGATCTGGCTTCCCTCGACGGGAGCCATGATCAGGCTGGCTCTTCGCAGAACCGGGTTGGCTTTCTCGATTCGCGCATAGGATGGTGCGTCAGCCAGTTCGAACGTCACGGTCTCGTTGTTTGGATCCTCTGCCTGCAGGACATAGGTCCGGATCTTGCCGATCACCAGATGCTGATCGTTGAGGTTGTTGAGATAGGGGGATTTGTTTCCGACAACACCCCCGCTGATTGGAAAATTGCCACCTGTGTTGATGGTCACCGTCATGGTCGAGGTGGCGACATTGCCTGACGAATCCTTAGCGGTGAAGGTCACCACCGTCTTTCCAACCTTGAAGAGGCTGTTCGGACGCGGATTGGAGGTCATGCTTACCCACCCGTCAACGGCATCATAGGCGACAGGCAGGTTGAAGTTGATGCTCGTCCCGACCGAACTGCTGATTGTTCGGGAGATGTTCGATGGTATACCACTCATTACCGGGGCAGTGGTATCGACCACAACTACCTGTTGGGTCTTGGCCTCGCTGGTCGTTCCGTTACCATCGGCGACGATCAGTTTGACGATATGGGTGCCTTTCTTGAGCCGGTAGTCGGAGACCTTGGCGGTCGAGATCTCGACATCATTATCGAACCAGCGATAGGTGAGTGGATCCTCCGGATCAGGATCGGTCGAGACCCGGCCATCGAGCCTGACGATCGTTCCCATGCTCCCGCGCGCTTCGATCACCGGCTCGATCACCTCAAAGTCGGCCGTTGGTCCGGTGTTGTTTGGATTGAGGGCCATGGTTCGGGTGGTGAAGTTTCCGAAGGTCGAGAGGATGTGCGGCGTCGAATAGCCACTCATACCGCCTTCATAGTCAGCATAGATTCCCGGTGCCGCAAATGGTGCAGTGGCGACATTACCGGCCCAGCTCAGGATCGGAGTGCTGGGTGTAATTCTGATCCAGCCGCGCTGTCCGGAGAGGATCGACTGGGTGACCGGAACTGGTGGTGAGGTCGAGGTGACATTGATCGCTGAGATTCGACTCTCAAGCTGTGACAGCACTCCGGCATACTGCTTGATCGCCGGGTCGATTAAGATAAACTGGATCAGTCCACGCAGGTTTGGCACGGCTGTCACGTCTGATGAGAATCGCGAGTAGCCGATCGTCGTAATGTTGTCGAGCTGACTTGGCAGACCATTGTAGGATAGTGTAGCCGGCAGGCGGTCATAATCGAGATCGTTAAAGTTGATGTCGGAAGTCTGTACGTCAGCGTTGCGGGGAACGGAGCCATTCGAGTTCTTTCCGATGGCAAGCGCCGCATAGCCATTTCGTGCGCCGCTCTGCTCGGTGACCTGGCTGCTTCCGATCAGGTTGTTGAAGTTGACCGGAAGGGCCCGCAGATCGATCGCTATCGCGATGGCCCATCCCTTCTGGTTTGGGAGAAACTCCTGCGGATCGATTGCCATTGTCTGGTTGGGAAAGAGCGAGATGATCGTTTCGGCAACCGCTCCATTACCCACCGTTCCATTGAAGATAACCCGTACCCGTGACTTGGTCGTCGGATGGGTATTGGTAAGAAAGAGTTTTGAAGATCCCTGAGTACCACTGGTAAATCTCTGGTAGATGAGGATACTGCCAGGTTTCATCTCGCCGGCGCCAAGTGCCTTGTTCTCGGCCAGTGGCTGAGGGCCGGTCAGCGCATCAGGTACGGTGGCAGTGGGTTTGATGATCGGGACGGCCATGGTGAAGGTCTCGAGTCTTCGAATGACCTGCATATGTCGGGCATTACCGAGGCCTGCAGCGGGTTCGTTGGTCAGACTAAGGCCGAGGAGCGGCAGCGCTCTGGTTCCATTTGCGGCGGCAAAACGTGCCCATCCTGGTCGCTGTGGCGAGATGATCGTTGCGAGTGCCGGATCGGTCCAGAAATCGGCCGCCCGCTTCTCCATCGCACAACTGCCGTCAATTGTCTGTGGAAATGGCCGCCCACTCTGATCGTAGACGACGGCGGTCACCTTCATCGGTTCGGCCACTCCACCGGACAGACTGCTGAGGGGGCTCAACAGGGTCAGGTTGGTATTGACCGTATCTCCCTGACCGGTCGATTGCGTCGCATCCTGGTTCTGCAGATGATCGACGGCAACCAGCTCCGGCAGCCGATCGAACTGGACATCATTGAAGATCACCGGAACCTCGGTCATGCTGGCCGATTGCACTGCACCGGCAGTCCGCTTGGCAATGCCGACGGCATTGTATGTCGCGGTGAATCCCTCATTACTTCGCAATGTTGCTGAACCGATCAACCAGTTGAACTGCGTTGGAATACCATTTGAGTTGACACTCATTGCCATCAGGTATCCACTCTGCCCCGGATTCTCCAGGCTCGCCAGAAGCGTCTGGGTCTGATTTCCAGCCAGAGTAACAAATGTGTTGTCGACCTGGCAGTCATGGATCCAGGCCATTCTGACGATCACACTATCACGAGGATTGGTGTTGGTCAGTGAAATGATCGTATTGACACGTGCCGGACTGCCGCTGTTGCTTGCATACTTGGGAAAGAAGAGAATGCTTCCGGCTTTCAGATTGCTGAGCGCACTTTGCGGTGAATTTGAGCCGACCTGCGGAATTCCGGGGCCGATCAGCGGTTGGTCAATATCCTGGAGATTCGAGGCTGAGGCGACTCGCCAGGCCTGGAGTGTTCCGGAAATGAGGAATGTCAGGGCGAGAACGGTCGCCAGTCTTTGCCAGAGCAAGAGATTAATCGGCTTCTTTATCACTATTATTATTTCCTCTGGGTCAGATCGCCGCCTGAACCCATTAATGATCGTGGCGAAAAAGGTCATCCAGAGAGATACTCCTCTCCATCACGCAGGGATAGCCTGAACACGGCCACATTTATACGGTCACAACCATTGGTCAATGAGATCGACTACTTGACCATCTCCTCAAGTTGCCAACCCGGGGTGATGGTGCCGTTGTGTTCCCTGAGATCTTCTCCCAAAATGGAGACACTCCGCTTAGGGACAGGTCACACTCGCCATCCGGTTCAATGGTCAGAAACTTCTGATGTTTCTTGATCCAGGCGGCAAGCCACAGGCCGACAATGGCCACAAGCTCGAATCGGGCCTGAGAAAGGCCATTTACCGTCGGCACCATATTGGGGTGAAGCAACAACTTTTCAATATATTTTAGATTTCGGCTGACTTCGCAGCACTCGTTTGACGGGGGAGTGTTGATCTACGGGGGAAGGGAGCTATTGTTCTGGTGTGTGTAGCGCTCCCTGAAACATTAGAGACATTAGCACAAGTGTCTGGCCACGACAAGAGAATTAATCTTTGATCCGGGTCTGCCAGAAAGATCCTTTTTATTGCCGTCCAGCCCTACTATAATCACCGGGCTGGAGAAGACCGGGTTTGATCGAGGAGTCCCGGGATCATTTCGGGATTCATCTGAACAGGTCTATTCGTTTGAATGAACGGAGAGGAGAGTGATGATGAGGGAAGCGGTGATCATCAGCGCGGTCCGCACACCGATCGGGCGTTACCAGGGAGGGTTGAGGACGCTCACTGCACCCCAGCTTGGTGCCCAGGCGATCGAGGGAGCATTGGCCCGAACGACACTCCACCCGGATCTGGTGGGAGAGGTGATCATGGGCTGCGTCCTGCAGTCCGGACTCGGGCAGAATCCGGCGCGTCAGGCGGCACTCAAAGCATCTTTACCTGTCAGGGTCTCGGCCCTGACGGTCAATATGGTCTGTGGCTCTGGTCTGCGGAGTGTCATGCTGGCGGCGCAGTCGATCATCTGCGGCGATCGAGACGTCGTGGTTGCTGGTGGGATGGAGTCGATGTCCAATGTCCCCTATCTTCTCAAAGGCGCCCGCGATGGTTACCGCATGGGTCATCAGAAGATCTTTGACGGGATGATCGCTGATGGACTCTGGTGTGCATTCGAAGACTGGCATATGGGCGAGACGGGAGAGGTTGTCGCTGAACTCCATCAGATCTCACGCGAACGCCAGGATCAATATGCGCTCGAATCGCACCGACGCGCAGTCGGGGCATCCTTTGCATCTGAGATATGGCCGGTGGCGGTCAAGGAACGCCAGGGTGGTCAAAAGATCATCAGCACCGATGAAGGGCCGCGAAAGGAGGTCACCCTCGATGGGCTGGCCGCCTTGGCACCGGCCTTCCGGGTGGATGGTTCGGTGACGGCTGGTAATGCCTCGACGATCAATGATGGTGCGGCCGCCGTGGTGGTGGTTTCCGCCGCGCTGGCAGAGCGGACTGGCCACGCGCCGCTGGCCCGAATCGTGGCTCAGGCAACTTCCGGGGTCGAGCCGCGTCTGGTCATGATGGCTCCCGTCGCCGCGGTGAGAAATGTCGCACAAAAGGCGGGCTGGAGACTTGACGAGGTCGATCGATTCGAATTCAATGAAGCCTTCGCCTCACAGGCGGTCGCCCTGATCGATGAGCTCGGACCTGATGGGCTCGATGCCCGACGGGTCAATGTGAGCGGCGGAGCGATTGCCCTTGGTCATCCGATCGGTGCCTCAGGTGCGCGTATCCTCGTCACCCTGCTCCACGAGTTGATCCGGAGCGGAACGAGAAGGGGCATTGCCGCCCTCTGTCTCGGCGGTGGCAATGCCGTTGCGATTGCAGTGGAGAGACCCTGAAACATGATCTATTGCCAGAGATGTAAAAAACCGAATCCGAATGATGCCGACCATTGTGAATCGTGCGGCACATACCTTCTGGTCATCTCACGAACACCCGATGCTCTGCCAGGTGAGTCGATCGACAACAGCCTCGAGGAGCATCTGCTGGAGCGGATCAGCTCACTTGAGTCTGCGCTCGCCCGCTCAAATGAGCGCTTTGAGGAGCTGCTCGAGATAGCCCAGCAGCAGGCGACCAGCGCCTTCTTCGATCATATGATGATCATCTCGCTCACCGAGCAGCTGACGGAGATCGGGCTGGTCGACGCCGAGGAGCTCGAGCAGCGCTGGGCGATCAGGATGGCAAGTCATCATCAGGAGACTGCCGAGCGTGAGCTTCTCGATGAACGTCGTGACCGGGTCATCTCGGCCTACCGGGGTCGATCACGCGAGGCATTTAGCCAAGAGATATCCGAAGGGATAAGCCTTCTTCGCGAGGGAAATAGCCGTCGCGGGTTGAAGATTCTCGATGAGGCCCGACGACTCGATCCGCAAAATGTCGAACTCTGGCTGATGCTGGGAGAATGCTATTTTCTTCAGGGGCGGCTGAAAGAGGCCCTTCCTTTGCTTGAACAGGTAATCGACGAGCAGCCAGACGAGTTCAGAGCCTGTCTTCTCCTGGCTCTCATCGCTGGTGAGGATGGTCAACTCGATGTTGCGCAGGCACATCTCCTGCACGCTCTGACAATTGATGGGAATTCGTTTGTCGCCCATTTTGTCATGGGTCAGCTCCTGGCCCGGGAACGGCGGTTGGACGAGGCGATAACTCATCTCAAAAGAGCGCTGACTCTCAATCCGGCACCGGAGATTCACTATCTTCTCGGCCGTGTCTATGAGGAGGCGGGACAACGTGAACAGGCGATACGGCAGCTCCGGAAGGCTGTTAGTCTCGATCCAGGCTTCGACCTCGCTCAGTACTGTCTCGGTTTCCTCTACTGGCAGTCGGAGAGAGTTGCCGATGCCCGAAAGCATCTTCGGGCCGCCTATGATTTCAATCCCGACGATAACATCTATCGTCGGGCCAACAAGGTCGATGTCGGCCAGCCGCTGCCAGATCTTCCACCAGTCGGTTGGGTGAGCCTGGTCCCTCGCCGTCGAGCCAAGCCTGTCCACTCGAGATTTGACGATCTTCTATGGCGTGAGTTCAATATCAATCCAATCATCACCCGGCGCCGGAGGACGGAGACCAGTTGAGAGATCTTCCTCCCCGGGAGGGTAACCCTCCGGACACCCGGCCGTAAACTGGCGGAGGAGACTGCAGACGATGCCATTTTGCCATTCTTCGGGTCGTGTCCCGCTGTTTTATCACCCCTTCAATGTTGTATAATCCGTGAGTCGTCCACCCCATTGGCGGGTGTGGTGTATGTATTCTGCGACAAGGAGCAGCCTCCAGACTTGGTTAAAGAGGCTGATCATTAGGCGGGGGTCAGCGAACCTCTCTCTCCAGACTCGTGGTGCAACCAGACCTGATTCTGAACCTGTGGTGCAATGCCACCTGACAACAACATCATCGCCTGACAGCGTTGCCGGAAGGATCCCCTCCAGAGCCGGCGCGGGCCGCTGAACAGGGCTGAAACAGAAACCAGTTAAGCTGAAAGAGAGAGTATAAATTTATGGCAATTGAAAAGAGCGAGAAGTCAAAGGCGGTCGAAGCCGCCCTGCTCAATATTGAGAAGCAGTTTGGCAAAGGCGCAATCATGCGCCTGGGTGAGCACAAGGTCGACGAGATTCCGGTCATCTCTACCTCGAGCATCGGCGTCGATGCGGCGATTGGGGTTGGCGGGTTTCCCCGTGGAAGGATCATCGAGGTCTACGGTCCGGAGAGTTCAGGTAAGACGACCCTCGCCCTTCATGTTGTCGCCGAGGCGCAGAAGGCGGGTGGAATTGCTGCATACGTAGATGCCGAGCATGCGCTCGATGCTTCGTATGCGGAGAAGCTCGGGGTCAATATCAATGATCTCTTCGTTTCACAGCCCGATTCAGGAGAGCAGGCGCTGGAGATCACCGAATCGCTCGTCCGGTCGAACGCCGTCGATGTGCTGGTCGTCGATTCGGTCGCCGCGCTGACGCCGCGCTCTGAGCTTGAGGGGGACATGGGCGACTCATTGCCTGGTCTGCAGGCCCGCCTCATGTCACAGGCACTCCGCAAGTTGACCGCAGTCGTTGGAAGATCCAACACCTGCCTCATCTTCATTAATCAGATTCGCGAGAAGATTGGTGTCATGTTCGGCTCACCTGAGACGACGACCGGTGGGCGGGCGCTCAAGTTCTATTCGACCCTCCGTCTCGATATCCGTCGTATCACCCAGATCAAGGAGGGTGAGAACATCATTGGTAACCGGACCAAGGTCAAGGTGGTCAAGAACAAGGTTGCTCCACCATTCCGTGAGGCCGAGTTCGATATTCTCTATGGTGAGGGGATCTCTCGACTTGGAGAGATCATCGATCTTGGAGTTGAGAACAAGATCATCGAAAAGTCCGGATCCTGGTTCTCGTATAAAAGTGAGCGGCTCGGCCAGGGGCGTGAGAACGTCCGCAATCTCCTTCGCGAGAACAAGGAGCTCTCCCAGAAGATCGAGGGCGAGATCCGTGGGGTACTCGGTATCAGAAAGGCCACCGTTCCCGCAGCACCGGCTCCGGCAGCACCGGCTCCGGCGACGCCGGCCTCTCCGCCAGCGTCGGGGCGGCGTGGTGCAAGTCGCTCGAGTGATGAGTAGCTGCTCGAGGCGAAACGATTGATGGATCAGTATTGCAGCGTGGCAGGGTCGAGAGTCTCTCCGGTCCGGCCACGCTCTGCAATCTGTAGATCTTTCATCATAACCTGTATCTTTGTCATCATAAGATGACAGAGATACAATTTTCGATAACGCATACACCATAACCTATACAGAGGATTGAAGAGTCAGACGCCTATGACGATAAGACTGACCCATCTGGTGGATTGTGCGGGTTGAGCGTCAAAGCTCGCACCCGATGCACTTGCCCAGGTTCTGGGCAAGCTACCAGAACAGACAAAAGATCCAAACCTGCTGGTTGGCTTTGAGAACGCCGACGATGCCGCTGTCTATCGACTGACCGATGATCTGGCGATGGTGCAGACGGTCGACTTCTTTACGCCGGTGGTCGATGATCCATATGATTTTGGCCGGATCTCGGCGCTCAATTCGCTCAACGATATCTGGGCGATGGGTGGGAGACCGGTGACAGCCATGGCCATCACCTGTTTTCCACGTGATGGAGTCGACCTGGAGATCCTTGGTGAGATCATGAAGGGTGGACTCTCCATTCTCAATGAGAACGGAGTGGCGCTGGTTGGCGGTCACAGCGTGCAGAATGAACAGATCATGTTTGGTTATTCGGTAACCGGACTGATTCATCCGCAGCAGCTGGCGACCAACAGCGGGGCACGACCCGGAGACGCGCTGATACTCACCAAGCCACTCGGAACCGGTCTGATCTCGACGGGAGTCAAGTTCGGAAAAGCGACGGTCGAGATGGAGGAGCAGGCCCGGGCGACGATGCTGATCTCAAACCGGCGCGGGGCCGAGCTGATCAGAGACTTTCGGATCAGGGCTGCCACAGACATCACGGGGTTCGGACTGCTTGGTCACGCCTGGGAGGTCGCGCGGGCGAGCGGGGTCACGTTTGAGATCGAGGTGGCGGCGGTTCCCATTCTCGATGGTGCGATCGATATGGCGCGGCAGCGTATGCTTACGCAGGGTGACCGGACAAATCGTCTCTACATCGGTGATGATCTGCAGATTGCCCCGGAGGTCGCTACCGCCAGCGAGGGAGCATTGCTGAGCGTCCTCTTCGATCCACAAACGGCAGGCGGACTGCTGCTCTGCGTGGCTGCTGAAGAGGCCCCGCGGCTTCTCGAAGCGTTGCGTCAAGACTATCTGCACGCATCCGTGATTGGTCATGTCCGTGAACGAGAGGGATGTTCGATGGTCATCAAACCGGGATGATCCAACAGCGGGAAGATTTGAGGAACTGCTGCGTATCTTGACATCGCGCCGCCGAAGCCCCTACCATTCGCCTTCGTCTGATCGTGGACGGGTAACAGGCCGGTATTCTTACCATAACTCATCTCGATTCCCCCGATTAACGAATACCAGTGATTGAAAGCAGGAAATTATTATGTCCAATATAGCCAAGCGACGAGTTGGTATCCTGGGAGCAACCGGGACCGTCGGTCAGAGATTGATTCATATGTTGCGGAACCATCCCCTCTTTGAGGTCAGCGCGCTCGCCGCCTCAGATCGATCAGAAGGGAAGCGTTATGGGGATGTCTGTCAGTGGAAACTGCCATTCGAGATGCCGGAAGGTGTTCGCAATATGCCGCTCTTTCCGTGCAAGCCACCGCTCGACTGTGATGTCGTGATCGCGAGCCTCCCTTCGGACATTGCGCTTGAGGCCGAGGCGGCATTTGCAAAGGCTGGGTATCCGGTGATCAGCAACTCGTCGGCCTACCGCATGGCGGAGGATGTACCGCTGCTGGTTCCCGAGATCAATCCTGATCATCTCGACATCATTCCGGTGCAGCAGAAGAATCGTGGTTATGAGAAGGGTTACATGATCACCAATCCAAACTGTACTACCATCGGTCTGGTGATTGCGCTGGCTCCACTTCAGCAGCGGTTCGGTCTCGAGGCGGTGATGATGACCTCGCTCCAGGCCATCTCCGGTGCCGGTTATCCTGGCGTTGCGTCGATGGATATCATCGACAATGTCATCCCCTTCATCAGCGGCGAGGAGGAGAAGGTAGAGATTGAGCCGCAGAAGATCCTCGGGCGTGTCGCTGGAGGCGTGATCGAGTCGGCCCCTTTTCTGGTCAGTGCGCAGTGCAACCGGGTTCCGGTGCAGGACGGACACCTTGAATCGGTGCGCATCAAACTTGCTCAGCCGGCGACCATGGACGAGATTCGTGAGGCATGGACCGGTTTTACCGGAGTGCCGCAGGAGCTGCAACTTCCAAGTGCGCCGGTGCAACCGATCGTCGTCCGTGATGAGCGGGATCGACCGCAGCCGCGTCTTGACCGTGATGCCGGGAACGGGATGGCTACAGTCATTGGACGGCTTGGCCGCGACACCATCCTCGACTACAAGTTCACCCTCATCAGTCATAACACGGTCCGTGGAGCTGCTGGTGCGGCAATGCTCAATGCAGAACTTCTGGTTGCGCGCGGGATGCTGTGAGTCCTGCATCGTCGGGGGGAGGGCAAAGTATGTTGATCGTTATGAAGTTTGGGGGAACCTCGGTCGGTGGTGCTGAGCGAATGGCCGAGGCCGCCCGGCTGGCAATCAAAAGTGCGCAGGCCGGCCATCAGGTTGTAGTGGTCACCTCGGCGATGAGTGGGATCACCAATCGACTGGTCGCGGCTGCCGAGAAGGCGGCGGAAGGGGTCTGGGATCCGGCCGTCCGTGAACTTCTGTACCAGAAACACGCCGAGGTGGCTGATCTGCTCATCAGTGACCCGCGACTGCGAGAGGAGGCGCTTGCCCGGATTGCCCGGCGCCTCGATCAGCTCGAAAAGCTCTGCTTCGGACTCTCGATGGTTCATGAATTGACTCCCCGCCTGCTCGATGCAATCTCCGGTGTTGGAGAGTGTCTTGCTGCACCATTGCTGGCTGGGGCGATTGCGTCGCATGGTTATGCCTCAGAGTCGATAGAGGCGACCGAGCTGATCGTGACCAACAATCAGTTTGGCGCAGCCGAACCCTTGATGGAGATGACGCGTGAGCGGACCTCCGGACGGCTGCGTCCGTTGCTCAACCGACAGGCCATACCAGTCGTGACCGGGTTTATTGCTTCGACTGAGGATGGCGTCATTACGACTCTTGGCCGAGGTGGATCCGACTACTCTGCCTCGATCCTTGGTGCTGCTCTCGATGCGGACGAGATCTGGATCTGGACGGACGTCAATGGCGTCATGTCGGCCAATCCAACCGAGGTTCCTGAGGCTCGTACTCTGCGTGAAATCTCATACAGTGAAGCGGCAGAACTGGCTTATTACGGGGCAAAAGTTCTTCATTACAAGACTATCCTGCCGGCATTTCAAAAGAGTATTCCAGTTCTCATTCTCAACAGTTTCAATCCGGACGATCCGGGGACACGAGTCACGGTCAGCGGGCGTCCCTCCTCGCGTGGTGTGAAGGCGGTCACCTCATTTCGGAATGTTTCGATGATCACGATCAGTGGGCGGGGGATGCAGGGAATACCGGGCATAGCGGCCAAGGCATTTGGTGCAGTCGCATCCGAACGGGCGAGCATCATGATGATCTCCCAGGCCTCTTCGGAGAACAACCTCTGTTTCGTGGTTGGATCGGTGGAGGCTCCCCGGATTGTCCGTGGCTTGCGAAACATTCTAGAACTCGATCTGCATCAGGGGCTCATTGAAACTATTGAACAGGATGATAACGTCGCTGTCGTCGCCGTTGTCGGCGATCGGATGAGGGGAACGCCGGGGATTGCCGGTCGAGTCTTTGCCGCCCTGGGCGAGAGTGGCGTCAACGTCATCGCCATCTCCCAGGGGTCATCTGAACTCAACATCTCCCTGATCTGCTTGGAGAATGAAGCCGCAACGGCGGTTCGCGCCATCCACCGGGCATTTCAGCTCGATCAACCATCTCAACCCTGACCAGGGGGCTCTCCCCCTTCATCTTCCGGAACATTTATGCCATCACTTCGCTGCCTCTCCTGCAAGACCAACTACCCGACTCACGAGAAACTCTATACCTGTCCGGCCTGCGACGGGCTGCTCGATGTCACATATCCGATCGATGAAATGAGCGGCGAGCGGCTGATGAGCCTCTGGGACTGGCGTCGTGCCTCACCGCGGACGATCGATCAGAGTGGAGTCTGGCGTTTTCGTGAACTTCTGCCGGAGGCGACCGAGGATGAGATTGTCACCCTCACGGAGGGCAATACCCAGCTCTGGGAGGCGCCGCGATCGGCAAAGTTTGCCGGCGTTGATCGTCTCGTGCTCAAGCATCTTGGAATGAATCCAACCGGCTCTTTCAAGGATCTGGGGATGACTACCGGAATAACCCAGGCGAGGCGTCTTGGCGCCCAAATGGTCGCCTGTGCGAGTACCGGGAATACCTCCGCCTCGATGGCCGCCTACGCCGCACGAGCGGGAATGAAGTCCTACGTCTTTATTCCCTCTGGTCAGATTGCTCTGGGTAAACTCTCCCAGGCCCTCGACTATGGTGCAGTTGTCCTGCAGATCGAGGGTGACTTTGATGATGCAATGAGACTTGTCCGCGAGGTGGCCAGCGAGACTCCGATCTATCTTCTCAACTCAATCAATCCTTTCCGACTTGAGGGACAGAAGACGATCGCTTTCGAGCTGCTGCAGCAGCGTGGCTGGCAGATCCCGGATCGGATAGTCGTTCCGGGAGGAAATCTGGGGAACAGTTCGGCCATTGCCAAGGGCTTCCGTGAACTTCTTGAAAGGGGTGTTATCGCCAGGATGCCGAAGCTGACGATCATTCAGGCGGAGGGGTCCAATCCACTCTACCGGATGTGGAGCGAGAAGTCGGAGGTGCTTGCCCCGCTCTCCCCGGCCTGGACACTGGCCACGGCGATCAAGATTGGCAGTCCGGTCTCGTGGCCAAAGGCCATACGTGGTCTTCATTGTTCTAACGGGACGGTCGAGAGCGTCAATGAACAGGAGATTGCCGATGCCAAGGCGATCATTGGCAGCGATGGCATCGGATGCGAACCGGCTTCGGCGGTCACCGTGGCCGGCATTCGCAAGCTGGTTGCCGCTGGTGAGATCGACCCTGGTGAAGATATTGTTGCGATTCTGACCGGACATGTCCTTAAGGACCCTGATTACACGGTCAATTATCACCGCGGAACACTCACCTATGCTCCTCCAGGTGGCGAAAGAATCTCAATCCACTCCAATTACGCCAATGCCTTTATCCAGGTTCCCTCGGAGAAGCAGGCGCTGCTGAGTGCACTCCAGCTCTAGGGAGCATCCGCAGAACGGGAATACCAGATATCAGGCGATCGCGTCCAACCATCTCCAATCAGGTCTGGGAAGAAGATAGTTCCTGCTGATCAACGATGGGTTCACTTGTGAAACTCGTTTGATGGTGAGCGCAACCGTGAAAGGGACGAAGTTCGTCTCCATCCTGTCTGGCCCGAAGTTCGATGAGCCGCGAGGTCTATTGGTGCGATACGGATTGTTGCCTTCCACTTTATTGACCGACTTTCACATTGTGATCTGTCGGAGACCATCCCTTTCCGCCGCTATCTGGATCGTCTCCTGATGGCCAGAGACTCTTCAGGTGACCGCCATTCCCAGACTGCAGGCTGATCGGTGATGGTCTCGACAGTATCCATCTCTCCTTTAGAATGGGAAGACGGGCAGGGCGATGGTGGTGGTGGCAGAAGTTAGAGTGAGATGGTGCAGATTGTGTGCACCCTGGCGGCTGCCGTCACCAGAAGCAATATTCCAGACAATCACCGCACCGATGAGAGCCTTCGAGCCATCCTGACTGTAAAGGCGCATCCAGCCGGTTCGACCAGCCGGTATGAATGTAGAGTAGCGTGGGACGGTGCGTGGTGCATTGTCATCAAGAATCTTCGCATATTGACAGCCGAAGGAGAGGCTGAAACTTGCGGATCGTCCTGCGTCATCGTAGAGAAGCCCGAAGATGGTGCGTCCCCCATCACCTGCCGAGGTAAAATAGTCACCACCAATTGAATTGAGGATGAGCATCGTCCGGTCACCTGCGGCGCGGCTTGGAAGATTGGAGATGGCCACTGCCCCAGGGAGTCGATTATATCCTCCAGGCAACCCACTGAAATCTAGATTTACAGTTGGTGAGTTGCTGACCGCACTTGGGATTGGTGTTCCGATTACTCCCCAGTCGGCCGAAAAGGACATGGCACTCAGACTGACCGACTTCTCATCATC
>CAIOZW010000123.1 GCA_903862855.1 uncultured Acidobacteriota bacterium | reverse complement strand
GGCGGAAGAATGAGTAGGCATTGTAAATGAAATGGCCCTTCCCAATCTTGGCATAGACCATTCCACCATTGATCTCCGGTTCTCCCTCATCGTGCGATTCGAGGAGCGGGGTATATTGCGGATCGAGCGATGAGAGGCTATAGAGGTGTCTCTCCTGCACCCAGTTGAGGAAGTCCGACTCACCGATTCGGTTCGGAAAATTGAAGACCGGATGAGCTGGAGTGAGTATCTTCACCGGAGCATTCTCGTCGACGGTGCGCAGATTGGAGAGGCGCTGGGTACCGTTGATGACGGCATCCAGACGGGCCGGGAAGGGAAGCAGGTTATCCCGCACATATTCGTGCTGCTGATACTGGACGATCAGTGTGCCGCCAGCCCGGACGTAATCGAGGATCCGGCCATTATTGGCGACGAAATCGCGCCGGACCTGCGAGGCGCGAATGCCAATGACGATCGTATCGAACTTCGACAGATCACCGGTCGAGAGATCCTTTTCGGAGAGCATGGTGACGGGCAGCCCGAGCAAGCGGATCGCATCCGGTACCCGGTCACCGGTGCCCATGATGTATCCGACGGTGACAGGTGACACCTTCAGGTCGACCACTCTGACATCGGCTTTCGATGGTCCATAGCGGCGATGGGTCTGAATGTGCGGATAGGCGATCTCGTACATTGTCTGACTGTACGATCTGCCATCGACCACCGACCTGGCGACAACCTCGTGTGAACTGGCCGGGAGGCCTCCGGGAATGGTGACGTCAAAGCTGACGGCGGTCTTTTCACCTCGGCCCTTGAGCGTAAATTCGGTTGCGGCCGGAGAAGAGGTCCAGCCGGTCGGAAGATCAAGACTGACCGTCCCTTTGATCTCGCGTGGAGCATTGTTGGTGACAGAGAGGACGACCCGCTGCTTCTGTGGTTTGGCGGAGGTTGGGGCAATGATCAGGTTCGATTCGAGACTGTTGGTGACCAGCGGTACGACGTTCAGATTGCGTCTGATCTCTCCCCGGATGTCATCGGCAAAGCGATGAACGACCGTTTTGGAGAGGACCACCTCCTGATCACCAACTTTGATTCGGACATCGGCGACCGCGATATCGGCCTGGAATGGTCGGTTCTTGTCGGTTCCAGTCTGGGACCAGTCGAAGGTATAGTTCTGGCGTGGGGTTTCAAGCCAGTATGGTTGCGTCGGCTTTGCCGTAGCGGGGGCCGTCAGATTGAAGAAGTGGCCGCTCGTCGAGACCTCTGTCCGGGGACGGAAGTTCTGGACTGGTTCCGGTTTTGGTTCGGCAACCGCTTCGACCTTCCAGCCGGGGAGAGTGCGCAGTGTCGCCTCGACGATGGTAATACCGGACGTCTCCGGGACAAATGTCCGCACCGCGACGCCGACCGAATCGCCCGCGACTACCGTTTCGGAATTGCTCAACGCATCGATGACAATGCCCGCTGCCGCCTGAAGTGCCGCGACGAACTCGACCCCTTTCTGCCGGATCATGAACCGCGTCTCCGGATTGGCCGTGCTCTTTTCGGCATCGTTGGCCTGGGCGATACCCCGGGTGAGAATAGGAACGATCTTCTGCGGGTTGAACGGATCATATCCACGGAGCGCCGCCTCGGCCGTCTCCTGCAGTGCCGCCAGTTTGGCTGCCACCGGTGCCTCTGTGTTGCCGGTCAGTTTGGCAATCCCGCGGATCGAGGTGTCAAGACCATCGAAGATTCCCTTCTCATTCGCGATCTTTCCCTCGGTCGCTTCGAGCAGCCGCAGACCCGACTGCTGCTTTCCACGCAGCTCGAGCGAACCCATCTCCTGCGACTTGTGCTGACTCCGCCCCTCGGCCGCGATCTCGAAATATGAGCGTCCGATCAGCGGATCATAATCTCCGGTGCTGACCGTGAGGGTGGCCGGATTCTGCTGGCTCGCGCCAAATCCCATTCCGACATAGAGCTTCTTCGCCTGCCAGGGAGTGAGCCCTTCAGCGAAATGCTCCGGAAACTGCTGCGGATCGGCTGCCGCCCGGAAAGCGATCGGGGTCAGATAGCCGGCGAGCTGGTGTTGCCCGTGCCCATCGGCGGGCGTCCCACTGAATCGCGAGGCGATGACCAGCGGACGGAAGAGCCGGATCGCCCGGACCATATCGCCAAGCACCGCCTTCTCATCCCAGATCTGCGCCGCTTCGGTGCGCTTCTTCGAGAATCCATACTCCATGAATCGGGTAAAGAACTGCTCGCCACCGTCGAGTCGGCGCGCCTGTAGCAGCTCCTCACTCCGAATGATGCCGAGCGACTCAAAGAGCTCAGGGCCGATGACGTTCTGTCCACCCTCACCACGGGTCAGTGAAAGATAGGATATCCGCGCGTTCTCACCACGTGCCATTCGCGCCAGCAACCCCGAGTCTTCATCGTCCGGGTGCGCCGCCGTATGCATCAGACTCGCCGTCGTCTGCAGACGCTTCAGCTTCTGCCCGAGTCCGCTCGCCCCCAGATCGTAGTTTCCGCGCACCTGTCCCCGCGTCACCATCAGATTTGATGAGGCAAGGATTAACACCATCAGCAATGCCAGAATTTTACTGGCCTGGATTTGCTTGTATTGAAGTTGCATAAGCTTCTCTCATTTTATGAAAGTTATAAAAGTATCAGCCAGCTCCCAGGGCTATCCGGCAATCACCAATCATCAGAACGGGGTCCGCACGGGTTGTGCGGACTCCCCGCTTGGTGACCAATCCCTAGAAGATCAGCTTGATTCCGACCTGGCCCTGCCGGCTCTCCTGGCCGGTCGGGATGAATGGTGTCAATGCTCGAACTACAGCGCCCGTCCGGGGATCGACGACCGAGGTGTTGATGTTGTTCGCGGTAAAGGCGGTGTTGGTGAAGGTTACCGTGCTGTTGATATTGAACAGATTGAGTGCCTCCGCCATCACTTCAAGCCGGAAGCGCTCGTTGATGGGGATGACGCGCGAGAAGCGGAAGTCGACGTTGACCCCTGCCGGGCTGCGCCCAGCGTTACGCTCATACCCGACGGGAATATCATTGAGAATGCCATCCGCATTGAGGTCGAAGTTGGTCGTGATCGGGAAGGTCTCGCCACTTCCGGCCGTCGCGATGAAGCTCAGCTGGTTGTTGTTGAGCAGGTAGGCCAGCGATCTGCTCTCGATGTTGAATTTTGGACGGGCCACGAAGGTCGCCGAGAGTGTATGCCGCTGATCTGCGACACCGTAACCACGATCGAACTCACGGTTCGACGGATCCGACTGGGTTACTGCACCAACGCCCTGCAGATTACGCTCCGGTGCGTTGTCACGCGCCTTCGATAATGTATAGTTGACGCTGAACTGGTACCCTTGCGAAAACCGCTTGTTGAACTGCAGCGTCATCGCGTCATAGTTCGATGTGCCACCCGATTCGACCTGAATGACATTGTTGAAGGCCGGGTTGACCTTGCTCGTGCAGGGCGTCACCGTCGCTGCACCGCTGGTGGCATTGATCGCGACCGTACCATAGAGTGGCCGCCCATCGGCCAGTGAAGCTCCCACCGGGCGACAGTTGATTTGACGATAGACCGGGATCATTCGCCCGTTCGAGTGGATGTATCCAAGCGTTACTGAAAGGTCGTTCGTCAGCGCTTGCTCGAGCTGTGCCTGGTAGTGCAGCGCGTACATGTTCTTGAAGTCCGGCGACACCACCTCGGCATTCTGGGTTATCCCGAGCGAGCCGAGTGAGGCATTGATCGTGTTTGGAAAATCTGGAGCTCCAGTCTGGGTAGGCGTCCGGGTCACATTCAGGTAACGCCCGGTGCCATTCCCCTGAATCGCATTCTCGTACATCACGAGATAGACCGTATCGTAGTACATTCCGAAGCTTCCCCGAACGACGGTCGGTCGGGATCCTTCGTTCAACGAATAGACGAAACCGAGACGCGGCGCGAAGTTGTTCTTGTCGACGCGGAAGTTTCGACCCTGCTCGAAGGGTGAGCCGGCGTCACCTCCTGGCACATCGTAAAGGTCGTAACGCAGACCATAATTGAGCTTTAACCGTCGTGTCACCTTCCAGTCATCCTGGGCGAAGAAGTTGTAGAAGGCTGAATTGTAGGTTATTTCGGCATTTCCCAGTGTCTGGGTGAAATTGGTATACCCACGCAGATTGCTCCCAGATCGCGCGGCCAGATAGGCGGCGAGTGTCGGGAAGGTATAGACCGCCGAAATATCGTTCCGACGATAATCATAGATCCGATTGACGCCCCCCCCGAACTTCATGGAATGGTCGCCCTTGTTCCAGGTCAGATTGTTCTGAAACTGATTCATCGTTTCGATCGGCGAGATGGTTCCGAGGTTGGTCGCCGGACCGAACTGCGCGACATTGGGGATGGCAATCGATGGCCCACTCTTTGGGGTGAACTCCGTCGGAAGAAACTGTGATTTGCGATTGGCTCGCTGGTAACGGAACTCATTGAAGAGGTTCGGCGAAAAGACCGTCATCAACTGAATTGCGAGAGAGTTCGACTTGTCATCCAGATCGACCGTTCGTTCGAGGGTGTTCAGCCCTCCGCCAATATTGTTCGGTGAATAGTTGGAGAATCGAATATATCGACCAGTGAGTCGATTGGCGGAGTTAAGTTGTGCATCAGTCCGGAAAATAAAGAAGTTGACCTTCTGTGAGGCCGGAATCGATGAGACAAACTGGGCGGCGGAGAGCCCGGCGGCGACCAGCGCCTGTTTGTTAGCCTCGGTGATCGTCACCGTCTGTGCCGGGCGCCCTGAAAAATCGCGCGTGACCCATTCGTACCCACCATAGAAATGCCAGCGATCCTTGAGAATCGGTCCACCAATTGCCGCCGTGATGTCGTCAACTGCCGTTGGGGCCTTGATTGCCAGCGGTGAGGTGTTGAAGGGGCGTGATGACATCCCCGTGCGGCGAAATCGATAGCTTCCAGACCCGTGAAGATCGTTGGTTCCCGATGGAGTGATATTGTTCATGACGAGTCCCGGCGTATTGCCGAATTCGGCCGAAAAGCCGTTTGTCACCAGCTGGACTTCACTGACGAACGTCTCCGAGATCGGAACGAGCCGCAACCCGGCCTGGTTTGCCTGAGTGTTGGCATTCCCATCGAGCTGGAAGTTTGTCCGCCGGGCGTAGCCGTTGGCGCTCACTCGCGGAACGCCAAATTCAGTGTTCGGTCGACCGACGACATTGGCCTGCAGGAGCGCAAAGTTATAGGGATTGCGCGAGATCAGCGGAAGATCCTGGACCTCCCGCTTGTCGAGTACGCGACCGACATCGATCTTCCCCGGATCGGCAATCTGGGTATCAGAGGTGATGGTCACGGTGGCCGAGAGATCGCCTGCTTCGAGGCCGAGGTCGATCGTCGCTGTCTGTCCCGCCGTCAGCGTGATTCCATCGCGAACCAGCTTTTTGAAGTTTTGCACCTCGACGGTTATCCGGTAGGTTCCAAGCGGGAGGAGTGGTGCCCGATAGACACCATCGGCATCACTCGTCACTGCCCGCTCAGCTCCTGTCTCGATATTTCTGATAGTAATCGATGCACCTGGCACCGCGCTGCCATTCGCATCCTTGACGACCCCCTCGATCTGCCCGTTCAGTGCCTGGGACTGGCCTGCCACCGGCGTGTGAACGGCGGTGATCAATGCCAGAACCATCAATAAATAGACGATCCCCGTACGACGTAGTCTCAGTAACATCAGTATAATCTCCTCGTATGATAGTGGGTGACGCCACCCATTTTGATCGGAACACTTGAATGCACGAAGCGATGGAGCCGGTGGTGACGGACAAGTAACTACTAATCTGCCTCTTGACGGGACAATCCTGGCTCGTGTGCCCCAGGTCAGAGGCCAGTGGTTGGGAAGGGATAAGTCTGATATCCGGTTCCCTTTCAATCACTAAATATTTCGTATGCCAATCCTGGTGACTGGACTCGATATCCTGAGTCAATGTCGACTGCGGGGACCAACGGATGCCGCGAGCCTTCTTACCGGGCCGGGATCGAATCAAGACAGGATGTATTTCAAACTGGATAGTTGGGATGTTAACCGTAACCTACAATTTTGTAAACGGCGAGTCTCTTCCAGCATCGAAATGTTGTGGCTGCCGGGTTTTGTATGGATAAGCTGAAGCGTTAGAGATTTAGGGATCCCTCTAATGTGGCGCAGGTCTTTAGACCCACATCTGGACTTTGGACAATGGAATGTCGCATATTTCCACTTGGCATACCTCGCCGAATAAGTCCAGGTATGTTCTAACGTGGCGCTATGCGGCGTTCCTTCAGAACGCCGGAATGGTGTGCCAGGCTACCCAGGGTTGCACCCTGGGCTGGTATGCGGCGCCCCGTTGGGGTGCTGGCTGACAGGTCACATTTTTCAGACCAAACGTCCAAAGTCCAGCGGCGGGAAGACCCGCGCCCCCAGTAGAGCCACCCTTGTATTTCTAACAATTGAGCTCACTCACACAAAACCCGGCAGCCCCTTATTGATAAGTCTGATCAAGAACCATAGTAAAATTCGATCACCTTTCATCGACACAGTCAGAAGGCTGGTATTCGACCGTCGACAGGAGCAGTCTGAGATTGCTATGACAATGCAATTTACAATAGCGTTTCTGTCACACCTGATTGTTAATTGATCGGACGTTTCAAATGCACAGACCAGACAGAGGTTTCGCTGCGGATATCTGAGTTCAACGAAGGCTGGCTCAATACGAGTCGAGGCCATTCAGGAATCCCTGATCGGATTCATGTCATTTTATAATCTCTTCTTAGCCTAGCCGCAAAGAGAAATAGTGTGCAATAGAAGAGGAAGAGATCAACCTTCCATTATGCCTGCAACACGCTCCAGACTTTCTTAACGTAGATCTTTGTTTCGGTAGGTAAACTAATTTTACTGTTGTGATCAGCAGCGAGCAGCTCCTCCCAAGTTTTTGCTTTGGATTGTTTCATTGCTTTACTCAATGCGGTTGGTCCCATATTATATGCTGCAACAGCCAATTTAATATCTCCAAATCTTTTTACCTGCTGCTGCAAGTATCTGCTACCTCCCTCTACATTTTGTTGCGGGTCGTTATGATCGACACCTATCAGTCTGGCGGTAGCTGGCATTAATTGCATCAATCCATTCGCTCCCTTGGTACTTCTTGCTGATGGATCTCCTGCACTCTCTACCTCAATAATAGCCTTAACTAACGATGGATCGGCAAATTCCTCAGTAGTAGGAATTCTAATTGTTATTCTACCTACCTGTAATAACTCGAAATTATCAGTCAGTGCGTTTGATTGATGTGAATTGATCTGCCTAGAGGTTGGCGGTGTCGATCCGGTCTGTGAATTCTTCTCGATAGTGCTGGCAAAAGCAGTCTTAGAAAAGTCCAGCTCAGTGATTAAGGAGAAAATATAATTATCAGCGATCAGGTTATTGACGAATATCAATCCAAGGGAAGTGGCCAACAATCCGCACATAATTATCTTGAAACTTTGTGAGCCAAGACTCGATGGAATGAATAAGCTGAACGGTGAATGTTTGATTATCATATGATCTACTTCCATTTGATTCAGGTAGAGCTTTTAAGAGGACATTAAAACGGTTTTAGTATTTTCGTGTTTAATCCTTATCAATATCGAACTTCTAAGTTTCATTCATCCAGACGTACCCTTGCATCGGAACTGGATATTTTGACCAACATTTCGTGATCGGCCAGTCAGAGCCTGTTCTCAATAAACAAAGCGATCGACTCGCCAGAAGTGGTTCAGGAAATGTACATTTAATGTAGAGTCTGGTTTTGTTTTGTGACGTTTTTAATGTGGCAGAGCGTCTAAGCTATGTGCGCTGGAAGTGATAATGCCAAGCTGGTATGTGATCAGACCGATATTAAGGACAAGTGATACCGGTCCTCTAATGGTGGCTTCACTCGACAGCTGGGGAGATACTCTCAGGTAAAAAGATGATATGCAAAGATGACAATATTTGTGCTGAGTGTCTGTCTAGAGGGTCAGTATTTTGAGGGGGATTCCGGGTTTTGTGTGGGCCTCTCCTTGTCAGGAACCCCATTCTCACCCACCCGTATTGACACCAGCAGTAGGGGCAGGCTTGTGCCAGCCTTGGTTCCGCATGATGGCTGTAGGGGCTGCCTTGTGCCTGCCCTGGTTCCGGATGATGGCTCCAACAGATTCATAACTGATCAATCCCGATGCGGCGTTCCTTCAGAACGACTTCAAGGAGGTATCTCTTTCCCGGGCGGCAACCTGGACTGGTATAGAGCAGACCACTGAGGCACAGAACCGATCCATAATTCCTGTCCGGTTACCATCCCCGGAGGTGGTGGGAGATTCAATTAACAGTTCATCGTGCCCCAAAAGTGGCGAAGCAGAACAGTCCTGGTGAAACCCATGGACAGCTCAGCGGCAGATCTCAGGTGGCAGATCGAGAGAAGTGGTTGAGTGGATCATATGGAGGGAGTCTCAAGATCGGCGGAGGTGTGGTCGATTAATTCTGATCTTTACAATCCGTGGGGGAACGAGAAAGCCGCCTGGTGAGGACTCCATCACCAGGCGGCTTTTCGGTGAAAGGACTCAGAAGCGCAGGCGGAGGCCCATCGAGATCACTCGTCGACCGCCACTCGTCTCCTTGAAGTCATTGAAGATGACGCTATCCACGTTGGTCGCCGGAGTACCGAAGACCGGGTGGTTGAGCGCATTGTAGAGTTCAAGACGGTACTGCAGATTGATCCGCTCGGTGATCTTGAAGGTCTTGAAGAGGCTGAAATCGACAACCTCGATCCGATCACTCTGCAGGACGTTGCGGGCGACATTCCCGAACGGGCTATTGAAGCGGCGGGCCGCCCCCGGTCCGTTGAGGACAAACCGGACATCGTTCGGGTTGACGGCCGTAAATGCTCCCTTATTCAGATCAGACATCAGGAAGAACCCGGTCGAGCTGGTCCGCAGGTTTGGTACACCAGCGGTTGCTCCGCAGCGGGCATAGAAGACACAGGCGTCGATATCGGTAATCGCGACCGAACCAGGCGATGCATTCGGATTGCCGACGAATGGACGCAGTTGCGAGACCCCGAAGAAGGTGTTCATGTAGGTCACATCTTCATAGGGATTGCGGGTGGCCGCCGGATGGGTTGGTGTGTATCGAACACCATTCTGCACGCGACCGGTCATGTTGATCTGCCATCCGCCGATGATGCGGCCAAGAAGACCGCGCTGATTTCGCTTGAATGGCAGTTCATAGATGATGTTGGTCGTGAATGAATGGGGAACGTCAAAACCTGAGAAGCTCTTCTCGCCGCGGGTCAGATCGAGTGGGTTCTGAGAGACGGCGACGGTGTTACCACCCGCAAAGTTGAAGACCTCGCTCGAGTTGTCGAGAGCCTTGCTCCAGGTATAGGTGAACCCGTAGAGGATGTCATTACCCAGTCGTCCGTCGAAGCGGGTCTGGAGTCCGTGGTAGGTCGACTGCGCACCGTTGATACGCTCACGAGCTACCCCGAACGGATAGAGGCGACCATTGCAGGCGGCCTCGTTGTCGAGGGTCGCCGGGTCATTGACACAGGTCACGCCGCGCGTTCCCGAGGGGAGCCGGTTGGCAAATCCCGGGAAGGTGAGCGTCTCGTTGGCGTTGGTCGTCAGGTTGAAGGCCGTTCGCGTGAATCCGTTGACGAGAGTGTCGACGAACGGGTTGGCATTGATCGTCTGGAAGAGTCCAACCGAGTGGTTACCGACATACCGGATTTCGAGTACGCTGCGCCCGATCTCGCGCTGGACTCCAAATGACCACTGCTGAGAGTATGGCGACCTCATGAGTGGGTTGATGGTAGTCCGACTGAGAAGACGCGGATCGAAGGTATTGAATCTGATGAGGCCGCTCGCGGAGGCCGCGCTGCGGACGACATCGCCGGTAGGTGTCGCGCTCGGTACGGCAAACTGCGGGGCCGAGGTCAGGAAGACGGTCGGAGCCGCAGTCGAGATGTTGAGCATCAGATTGTAGAAGGTGGCATCATAGGCGATGCCATAACCGCCACGGAAGGTCGACTTGTCGTTTCCGAGAAGCTTGCCGAGGAATCCGTCGGTGAAGCGCGGAGTATAGACGAAGCCCAGACGGGGCGCCCAGTTGTTTCCATCGACCGGAATGCGGTTGTTGACCCGGGCATCGACTGGCAGATTCTGCCGCCAGAAGGCCTTTGCCGGATCCTTCTCCCGCAGGGTGGTCACATCATTCAGAAGATTGATTGGCTGGCCGGTGTTCTCGTAGCGGACGCCGAGATTGAGGGTTACATTTGGCCGAATGCGCCAATCGTCCTGGAAATAGTAGAACTGATCCAGCTCATCGTAACTGAGCGTTGCCGGACCAAAGGCGACCGTGATCTGGGTCGGCCGATTGTCGATCATCTGCTGAGCCGAGTCGAACTGGAAGTTTCCATTGACGTTTGGCAGGAAGGGGGCAATATTCTTCAGCTTGCGAATATCGACGCCCATCTTCATCTGATGATTGCCGCGGGTCCAGGTCAGGTTGTCGGTGATCTGGTAGGACTCGACGGTACGACCCTGCGGAAGGTTGGTTGCCGGTCCGATGGTCAGCAGGTTCTGGCCGCCGACGGTAAAGGTCGGGTTGAGAAACGCAAAGGCCTTGTCGATATTGTCCGGATGGGGGATCTGCCCCTTCCCACCTGTATCTCCGCCGCCAAAGAGGACAAAGAGTCGCGAGTAGTTGAACCGGGCTTCGTTGACCAGCGAATTGGAGATGGTCCAGGTCCAGCCACCACCAATCTGCTTGGACTGCGAGGGACTGTCACCTGCCCAGCCACGCACGTCGGCAAGAGAGTTGACGTTGGGAGTATTCTGCCAGAAGTAACGGCCCCAGAGACGATGGCTTGAACCAAGATTGGCGTCAGCCCGGAAGGTATACTCGTCATTGAGGTTATTGAAAGGAACAAGGCGCCGCACTGCCGCCATCGGCACCGAGACGGTTCCAAGGGTCATGACCGGCTGTGCAAAATCGGTACGCACGGTTGGAGAACCCAGTGGAAGGTTGAAGGCCGAATAGTCGGCATAGTACTGGAGCGCGGCGTTGTTCGGGAAGGCCGACTTGATCGCCTGGATGCCAGCCGCGGTCGGTGCGACCTGTGTCGATCGAAAATCGAGCAGACTCGGGTTGCGGCGGAAGAAGCCGGTAGTATAGAAGAAGAGCCGGTTCTTGATGATCGGTCCGCCAACACCATACGTGAAGATGTTATTGAGACTCGGCGCCGGATCCTTCTGACCAGAGCGACGTTCGATGTTGGTCAGCGAGTTGAAGAGCTTGTTGTTCTGGTGATCCCAGCCAAGTGATCCGTGATAGTCATTCGATCCGGAACGGCTGACGATGTTGACGATCGCCCCCTGGTTCCGCCCATACTCGGCAGAGAAGTTGTTGGTGATGACCTGATACTCACCGACCACTTCCGGGTTGCGGACAAAGTAGTTGGGGCCGCCGATCGAGAGGTCGTTGTTGTCGACTCCGTCGAGGGTAAAGTTGTTTGAACGGGCGCGCTGGCCATTGGCAGAGAGGGTGACCCCGTTGCCGTTGACGTTACCGAAACCGACGGTAACTCCGGGGGTGAGCAGGGCGATCCGGTCCAGTCCGGCTCCCGGTACGTTGACCGGAAGCTCGGCGACCTTCTTCTGCTCAAAGGTTGCAGAGATCTGCACCGAGTCCTTCTCGACCAGGGCATCAGCACCACCGGCAACTGTCACGACCTCCGAGATGGCGCCGGCCTCCAGTCGCGCATCGACGAGAGTATCTCTTCCCAGCGCCACATTGACGTCGGTGATCTCTGACTTCTTGAAGTTGGCCGCCTCTACCTGCAGCGTGTACCGACCTGGCAGCAGGCGCGGCAGCGTATAGACGCCTTCACTGTTGGTGACCGTCTTCGACTCGGCACCATTGGCCAGATTGCGCGAAGTGATGGTCGCTCCGGGGATGGCGGCCTCGGCCGGATCGGTTACCGTTCCCCTTATTCCCCCCGTGGCAGTCTGGGCTATTCCACTCAATGGCAGCAGCAATAGAAGCAGTGATATCGCCGCTCCCAGCCGCGCTGCGTTCAGTCTCCATAATTGTGACATGGTTGTTATCTCTCCTGGTTCGCCTGAATTCTCATTGATTCAGTAGTCGGTTAGATTTCCGGAAGTCATTGTTGGCATAATGCGGCAGTCCAGATCTACTCGACGATCGCCAGGTCAGAGCCTGACCCACTCAGGTCAGGCAGTCTCCCTGGCTCACCAGTGCCGAGATCAAAGCCGGACAGTCAGATCGATGGTTCAGCCGACAATAACATCCAGATAGACGCTCCATCTGATTTGTTATCATTCTAAAAAGGGTCTCTAAAGGGTGGTCTTAGTTGATCATTAATAAGTTTGTTTATGTTTCAGTGTCAAAATCTGACTTAAATACATAGAAAAACAGTTATTAAACGGTCGATGCCGCCAGTACAGATTAGAATAAAGAAGCTGTCGCTGGTCAGAGCATTTATTATAATAATTTTATGTTAGCCCGTCGGAATGTTCCATTTCAAGTCGATACGGCTGTTTGGACTTTGAGAGAGGAAGTTTTGCAGGGGCGTCAATTTCAGATTCATCAGAGGTACGAGAGGGGGTCTGGATTGAGGATGACCATTCTATTTGACCGGGGGCATGGTTGTGGCAGCCGACAGTAATGACCGAAGAAGAGCCACACGTAATCTGCTGGGTCTCAAGTTGGCGTATATTATTTGCGGACTCGAATGAAGGTTACTCGAAGAGGGGCGACACGGTATACTTCAAACTTGGGGCTGACTGGATGAGCATAATGCCTGACAATTTTACCTTGAGATTTGCAAGAGGAGCTTCACGTGAACCCGTCACCAGAACACCATGAACGAATTGCGAAAATGACCTTCGCCTCCGTCTATCCGCACTATCTGGCAAAGATTGAGAAGAAGGGACGGACGAGGGATGAACTGCATCAGGTGATCGAATGGCTGACCGGTTTCAGTGAGCTGACCCTGCAGCAAAAGATCGATGACCGGGTGACATTTGAGCAGTTCTTTGAAACGGCCAGTCTGAATCCCCAGGCAAGTCTGATTACCGGACTTATCTGCGGCTACCGTGTAGAGGAGATTGAAAATCCACTGACGCAGAAGGTCAGGTATCTCGACAAGCTGGTCGATGAACTGGCAAAGGGCCGGAAGCTGGAGAAGATATTCCGAGAGGAGTGATCTCTCCCGGGTTATCCTGATTGCCAAAGTCTTCCCAACGAGGCCCTGCCACGGGGAGTGTCCGGTCATCGACCGCCGAGTGGGTGAAGGTGGATGACTACGTTCAGGCATCCTGTTTGCCACCAGGATAGAGTCAGATCAGGGCCGGCTCCGAGCCGGGTCATTCGATATGCCCATCAGACCACTATTCACGAACAGATCGCAGATCAGAGCCGCAGGGGAAGCCGTCTGCTGGCTCTCCCCCCGGCAGGTAGATTCAGCCAAACGGTTTCATAAACAGCCCAGCGCCAATCGACGCCGCATCTGATCCAGTCACCGGATGAAGGTAGTTCCGTTTTGTCGAGTCTGACTCAAAGATGACCTCCTGTGGGGTAATCCTTGTCCCGGTCAGATTGAGAAAAGACGAATCGATCGTTGAGAATTCGACTCTCGCCCCTGTTCCGGTTCCAGTCATGGCCTTGTTGTTGGCGAAGTAGCCCCCGATCACCTGGTAGCGTTCAGTTGGCGTCGGGCTGACCGGTAGTCCGGTTCCCGGTTGTGTGGGCCGACCATTGTT
>CAIOZW010000122.1 GCA_903862855.1 uncultured Acidobacteriota bacterium | reverse complement strand
CCGGTGAGTCGATCGAGCCACTTTCTGCTGCGGATCAGTGTCGCCATCTCCTCTTTTGACTCGCGATCGGAAGTCAGGTCAGCAAGGGCGATCCGCACATCACGGCCGAGCGTTCGCTCAATTCCATCAACCAGTCGTGATCTGCCAGCAGCGGTGCTCCCGGGCAAGGCGACAAAAAGGAGCAGATCCGGTGCCCCGCCGGCAAGTGCGGCAGACCCGTTGGGGATCACCTCGATTCCGCCAACGGCAGCAATCATCAGACTGATGGTCTGGCGCAGCGGTTCATTCCCGGCATCAGAGTAGAGTGGAAGGATTCGCGGTGCTACTCCAAAACGCTGGTTGATCAGTCGCGCCAGATTGATGGCTAGCTCACTCTCACGCTCAATACGACTCGTGAGTGGGCCGGGTGCTCCTTCAATCGGCAACCGTGGTCTTCGCTGGCGTATCTCGGCCATCGTTCCGTTCATCCACTGCTGCCAGACGCTGTTTCCCTGAACAGGATTGATGATCAATCCATCGGTGATGTCTCCAGTTTTCTTGAGTACCAATTCCCGGCTCCTCTCCGGGAATGAGAGGACGTCCGGTTTCAGGATCATTAATTCATGATTGCCCAGTTGCGCAAGCATCTTCAGCTCCTCGGGGCGCACCAGCCTGGTGTCACCGGGAAGGACAGCGATGTTGCCAGCATAACGATCCGTCCACCGCTTGGCGAACGCCGGTCGATCAGATTTCCAATTCAGGACGGTAAATTGATTGTAGCTGTTGTCCTGACCATACGCTGTATGAGTCAGAACCACCAGGATCGACAGTGGCAGAAGCCAGCAATTTTTCAGTGAGATGCTCAATACCGTGGCCTCGCTCGACGGGTCTTTCCGGTTGGGCCACCCAGGATCTGGCCTCTGATCTGATCAAATTCACCAGTCGTCGTCACCCTTCTTCCACCAGCGCCCAACCCGAGGTGCTCTTCGATCTCGCGTGCCGTATTCTGTGCCCGCTCTGCCGGCGCCGGATGGCTGGCCATGATCGAGCCGATCGAGCTGGGCTGGTTCCGGCTCAGACTGTTGAGAATCTCGAACATGGCGATCATCTCAGTCGTGTTGTAACTGGCGTGGTCGAGATTGTAGAGCCCCAGAAAATCGGCTTCACGTTCGGCGTCGCGGCTGTGCTTCATGAGAAAACCGCCAGCAATGAGATTGCCGGCCAGATCGATGATCGAGCCAGCCGTCCCCCCAATGATCGCCCCGAGGATCGAGGCCGCTGCCGCACCAATACCGAGTTTCTGCGATCGCTTGACATTCTCCAATCCGTGCCGTCCGACAATGTGTCCAATTTCATGCCCCATGACACTCGCCAGTTGAGCCTCGGTCGATGTTGCGGCAATCAGCCCGGTGTGAATGTAGACCCGTCCGCCGAGCGTTGCAAAAGCATTGACCGACTTGTCGTTGACGACATAGAAACGCCATGGGATATTCGGGCGTTCCGATTTCCGCGCGAGTCTGTTGCCGAGATTGGTGATATAGGCATTGACCGGCTGATTCTGAATCAGCTTGAACTCTTTCGTTACCTGGGAGTGGACCTCTTCGGCGAGTTTCAGCTCGTCCTCTTCAGAGAGGTAGCCGGCATTGGTGTACTCCCGGTTGCGGAACTTGTCATAGGGGTTTTGAACCGCAGTGGCGCCTCCGGTCGGGGGGAGGCAGGCAATTAGCAGGCCCGACATTAGCACCATCGTCAAAAGTTGCTGGCTGAAAGATCTTCTCATCGGTATGGTCCTTTCCCGTCTCATTGAATGGCTGGGTGCCTCGCCGGCTATTCCCGCAGCAGAGAGATGGCGTGAGGCAGAAGTCGCGCAATGGCGAGCAGATTCTCCCGGGCACCCCGAACACTGCCCGGCAGATTGACAATCAGGGTGCGGCCACGAATCCCGCAGACTGAACGCGAGAGGGCCGCGAGAGGGGTAATCCGCAGACTCTCGGCCCGCATCAGCTCGGCAAGACCAGGAGCATCGCGTTCGATCACCCGTCGTGTCGCTTCGGGAGTCACATCGCGCCCGGCAAAGCCCGTGCCCCCGGCTGTGACGACCAGATCAACCTTGCCACTCTCAGCACAGGCCTGCAGTCGCCGTGCGATCTCCATCTCGTCATCAGCCAGAATGGCCGTTTCAACAATTTCTGCTCCGATCCGTTCCAATTCCTCGACGACCGCCGGGCCGGAAAGGTCCTCGCGCTCACCTCGTGAGGCCGAGTCACTGATCGTCAGAACTGCGGCCCGAATTGGCATCTTTCCCGTACTCTTCATATCTGACTCCGCTAGAGTTTAAATCGCCACCCCGTTCCTTTCAATCACCAATTTTATCCGGTTTCTCCCACGGCTCAGGGCAGTCGCATTATACCTTAGGATCTGCGCGCGCACTCTTTGAAGCACCCGAAAGGGGGCGCAGGAGCCATCTGCCTTTCCCAATCTCACGCAAAGTTTGCTCGTCGAGACAGCAAACCTTCCGGCGAGTAACGACTTTGCCTTTGGTAGATGCCACTTTCGGCTTATTCGCCATCTACTCACATTTTCACGATCGATCAGAGGGACCAGAGAATCCACGCCAATGTTGCTGAATTACCGGCGATATGCCGCTTCATCATCTTCTGTTTGTCATGTTTCATCATCATGTGATTAACCTGTTCCCCAGCTCAATTACGATCACTCGCTTTCGCACTTGCAATGGAAAAAAGTCCTTTAATGACTTATGCTGATCTTTCTGCAGTTCCTGCCCCCATCGCGTCACCACTTGGTGAGGCGTCGTGATAAGGTTGCGGTAACACTTTAACTCAATTTCAAGGAAGGTTTGACGTGCAATCAAGCGCAAAAGGGAGAGCTAACAAGGATAACAGGGATAACAGGGAGTCCGAGAGGAAGGAGACAGATCTCACCGGGCTCAACCAGTGGTTGTTGAGAGTGGCCGTGCTGATCGGAGGCGCCTCGGTAATGATTGTCGAGATACTGGGTTCGCGAGTCCTGGCTCCCAGTTTTGGAACGACACTACATGTCTGGAGTGCACTCATCACCGTCACGCTGGCCGCGCTCGCGGTTGGATACGCCCTTGGTGGGCGCATTGCCGATCGACGCCCCGGGTTGAAGTCGCTCATGTTGGTCATGGCGACGGCGGCCGGGACACTGCTCATCTCTGACCTGATTACCAAGCCGGTTCTCCGTGCCGCCTATGGCGCTGGAATGGTTGGCGGTACATTCGTGGCGGCAACGCTCCTCTTCCTGCCGACCCTCTTTCTGCTTGGGATGGTCTCGCCGATGGCGGTCAAGGCGGCGGCCGACCAGCGACAGCTCGGGACGAGCGTCGGCAATCTCTATGCACTCTCGACCGTCGGTTCCGTCGCCGGAAGCCTCTCGGTATCGCTTCTTCTGATTCCGAACATGAGCGTCCATTCGGCAATCATTGCCACCGTCGTGGCGCTCTCGATCCCGCCGATCTTCTATCTGCTGCTCAACTCGACGCGGCAGTACCTCGTCCTTTTCATTGTCGGCCTCAGTCTCGCCACGGTGGGGACCAAGGTTGCTGGTGAGGAGGCGGATCGCGAGGTGCTCTATAAAAATCAGTCCTATCCAGTCACCGCGCGGGTTCCCTCATCGTATGGTGATCTGGTCGTGAGCGATTTTCGCGGAGTCCGGTATCTCTTTCTCAATGGAGTCCAGCAGGGATCGCTGATTGGCAACGTCTCCTCGGCCCGCTATTCGTACGGGTTGCAGAGATTGAGCACGGCAAAGGGGACTCCCCGGCGGATGCTGATCTGGGGACTTGGCGCCGGCGTCTTTGCGCGGGCCATGGCCGAGATCGGGGTCGAAGTGACGGTGATCGAGATCGATCCGATGTCCGAGAAGGTTGCACGGGAGCATTTCGGGTTGCCGGAATCGGTCAAGGTCATCATTGGTGATGCCCGAACCGAGACGGTTCTTCTGCAACAGCAGCGCGAAAAGTACGATGTGATAGTTCTCGATGCCTTCAGTGGAGATACTCCGCCATTTCACCTCCTGACCCAGGAGGCATTTCAGTCGCTCCGCGAACTGGCTCCAGATGGATTGATCATTGCGAACATCGTCGGTGGCATCAATGGTCAGGAGGCAAAGGTTGTCTCTTCGGTTGTTGCGACAATGGAGTCGGCACTTGGAAAGACACGGGTCTTCTCACCCAACTGGTTTCTGGCCGGGCGACCGAGTCAATTTGTGTCGACCATGTTTCTGGTAGCCGGTGTGCTCCCCGAGACTCCCGAGCCATTTACAATGAAGGTCTCCGAAGAGGTTCGGAAAGCCAATTATGTCGCGACGGTCTTCCCCTCCGAGTTGACCCTGCCACGTGATAACGCAGTCATTCTGACCGACAACTTTGCGCCTCTTGAGGCATGGTCCGATGCCGCGGTGCAGGCGATGAGGTACTGAATTCTGCCGACGAGGAATATCCGGTTACCAGCCGGAGCCATATTGTGCGCTCAGGAGTTGTAATGCCACGATCACTGTTCCATCTCCTAATTGTCTCACTTCCCGTCCTGGCAGCAGGACTCTTCACTTCAGGTCAGGGATACGATCCACAGCATGATCCACGGGTGATGGCGAAGCTCTCACCGTGGGTACTGGAGAAGACGGCCACCGGAACTCCAACCGACTTTCTGGTCGTTCTCGGTGAGCAGGCTGACCTGAGCGAGGCAGCCACTCTTCCGACCAAGGAGGCGAAGGGCCGGTACGTCTATGAGACTCTCTTCGAGCACGCCCGACGGACACAGGCCTCCATGTTGAAATGGCTCGAGGATCGAGGGATCGAGCACCGATCCTTCTACATTGTAAATACCGTTCTTGTGAAAGGTGACAGGGACACCGCCGTCATGCTGGCCGCACGACCCGAGGTGGCCCGGATCGATGCCAATCCGGTCATTACCGGGATCTCGCCGGTCGAGCCATCAGAGGAGACCATCCGGCAGGAGATCGAGCGGATGGCGGAAGCACAGGCCATTGAGCCCGGGGTCGGCTATATTCGGGCACCGCTGGTCTGGGAGGCCGGATTTACGGGGCAGGGGATCGTCATCGGTGGTCAGGATACCGGAGTGAAGTGGGACCATCCGGCGATCAAGTCTCAGTACCGTGGCTGGAACGGGACGTCGGCCAACCATGATTACAACTGGCACGACAGCATTCACTCCCTGGGGGGTGACTGTGGAGCCGATAGCCCGACACCTTGTGATGATGATAATCACGGGACACATACGATCGGGACAGCTGTCGGAAGCGATGGTGGCGCGAATCAGATTGGCGTCGCGCCCGGGGCGAAGTTCATTGCCTGCCGGAATATGGATCGTGGTAATGGAACTCCAGCCACCTACCTTGAGTGCTTTGAGTTCTTTCTGGCGCCCTATCCGGTCAGGGGGACTCCCGCCCAGGGAGATCCTTCAAAGGCGCCCGACCTGACGACCAATTCGTGGAGTTGTCCTCCCTCGGAGGGATGTTCGGCCGACACACTGCGTGTAGCAGTCGAAGCCCAGCGCGCCGCCGGGATCATGACAATCGTCGCGGCAGGCAATTCGGGGCCGTCATGCTCGACGGTCAAGGATCCGCCGGCGCACTTTGATGCCAGCTATACGGTCGGAGCGCTGACGACCACGACGGGTCTCCTCGCCAGTTTCAGCAGCCGGGGACTGGTCACCATCGATGGTAGTCAGCGTGTCAAACCCGATATTACCGCCCCCGGAGTTGCGGTTCGTTCAGCAGTGCGATCCGGGTCTTACAGCTCACTTCAGGGAACCTCGATGGCCACACCCCACGTCGCCGGGGCGGTTGCCCTTATCTGGTCTGCCTTCCCGAATTTGCGCGGCAAGGTCGATCAGACCGAAAAACTGCTCAATAACTCTGCCATTCAGGTTGCGACGACATCCTGTTCTTCAACCGGCATTCCCAACAGCCTTTATGGTTATGGCCGCCTCGATGTGAAGGCCGCCTATGACCTGGCGGGACGCTACTATACTCTTTCAGGCAGAATCGTTGGTGGTGGCTCAATTTTCGCGCCGACGATGGTCGTCTTTTCGCGTCTCTCTGGTGCGGGTGCGATCCCCGATCCCGTCTTGGTCGATAGCAGCGGGAACTGGACTCAGTGGGGATTTGAGGTGGGCACGGTCTATCGGGTAACGCCGGTTCGAAACCGGACCCTCTTCACGCCGGGTTTCCTCGATCTCGAGACACCAAGTGACAACCTGGTCTTCACACCGGTCTTTCGCCGTGCCGGTAGTGCAAATTGAAGACCGAACTGACCAGATCGGCAGTGATTGCGGCTCGATATATTACCGAGGGCGAGGTCGTCGCCTTCCCGACCGAGACGGTCTATGGTCTGGGAGCAAATGTCTTCAGCGAGTCGGCCATCGCCAAGATCTATGCTGCCAAGGGCAGACCGGGCGACAACCCATTGATTGCCCATATTGCCTCCGTCGAGCAGCTCGATACCCTCGCCCGTGAGATCCCGCCAACGGCACGTCTGTTGATCGACCGTTTTTTTCCCGGACCATTGACGGTCATTCTCCCCAGACGCCACGATGTCCCCTTGATCGCCACGGCTGGTCTGGAGACCATCGGTGTACGAATGCCCGATCATCTGCTGGCCATAGAGCTGCTGCGGGCCTGTGGCACTCCACTTGTGGCCCCCTCCGCAAATCTCTCCGGGCGTCCAAGCCCGACAACCTGGGAGGCGGTTCTTGAAGATCTTGACGGTCGGATCGCCTGTATCCTCCAGGGAGAGCCGACACGCGTCGGGCTCGAGTCGACCGTGGTCGACTGCACCGCCGATGTCCCGCTCGTTCTTCGCACCGGAGCGATCACGATCGAGCAGCTCCAGACGGTCATCCCGGAGATTACGCTCAATGATCAACTCGTTCCCGGCACGCCAAAAAGTCCGGGGATGAAGTATCGCCACTACTCACCACAAGCGCGGATCATTCTCTGCCATACGCCAACAGCGATACTTCCGGCTGATCGGGCCGCATACATTGGTATCGATGCTCCCCACAATCCTGAGGACTTTGCGAAGGTTGCACTCTGTCAGGAGGTCGATGAATATGCTCGCCGGGTCTTTCAGTTCTTTCGTGAGTGCGATGCCGCCGGCATCGAGACAATCTTCTGTCAGAGAGTTGAGAGACGAGGTCTAGGCCTGGCCCTCATGGATCGCTTGGAGAAGGCAGCCCATCACTGATCAACCTGACTCATTTGTTGAGAACCATCAAACCAAGCAGAAGTGGGAGGTAGAGGACGGAGGCTTTAAGTAGACGCCGTGCTTCATCGCGTGACATGTCACGGGCAGTTCTGATACTGACGCTCAGAAACCAGGCGCCCATCAGAAAGGCACCCACGAAATAGAGGCGGCCCGAAAAGTTGAGTAGTGTTGGAAGCAGGCTGACTGGAAGAAGGGCAATCGAATAGATAACGATCTGCCTTGCCGTCGACCGTCCATCGGCCTCGACCACCGGCAGCATTCTGATCCCCGCGCGCGCATAGTCATCACGGTACATCGTTGCAATGGCATGGAAATGCGGGAACTGCCAGAGGAACATGATCGCAAAGAGCGTCAGCGCCTCGAGGCCAACCCGATTGGTCGCGGCGGCCCAGCCGAGTAGTGGCGGAAGCGCCCCGGGAATTGCGCCAATGAAGGTACACCAGTGCGTACGGGTCTTCAGTGGGGTGTAGATGAAGAGATAGCTGCCCAGTGCGACCATTCCACAGATGGCGGTGAGCGGGTTGACAAAATATGCCAGGTAGATTTCAGCGAGACCGGCGAGGATTACGCCGAAGATCAGTGCGCCTTGCGGAGAGACCCACCCTTGCGGGATTGGTCTGATCCTTGTCCGGTGCATGAGCTTGTCGAGATCACGCTCCCAGTACTGGTTGAGTGCGCCGATGCCGCTCGAGAGAATGGTGATCCCCAGGGTGAAGTGGAGAAGGATCGACCACTGAACGGGGCTGGATGTCGCGAGTGCGAAACCGGCAAGCGCTGAGAGGACGACCATCAGGGTGATCCGTGGTTTGGTCAGGTTGAGATAGGCCATGGCGACCGGCTGCCGCACCGTCGTGCCGCTTCGGTTCTCATTCTCTGACATCTGGTCGCTCATACTCCTACCTTTCACCATCAAGCTGGAGAGCTGAATGGACTATCACGGCCCATGAATCATTCACTACCACTACCTGCACTATCGGTAAGCTAGCGATCATAACTGATGGCCATTGTGATATTCAAACGTCGTCGCGGTCGAGCTGCGGGTAGGTACTGCAACCGGCTTGGCTGATGGGTGTGCGGGGTCATCTGCTGACAGTGGTGGTGAGGCCATTTCAGTCCATTCCACTGTTAAGAATCGCGTTGAGGATCTTCTGATCGATGGTCCCGCTGCTGGCGATGGTCCGGGCGGCCTCATCGCATTTCTCCTGGATCGGATGGCCGGCGTGGCCACGGGTCCAGCTCCAGGTGACCTGGTGGCTCCGGGAGGCCTGATCGAGCCGCTGCCAGAATTCGAGGTTGGTCTTCCGTTTGAAGAGCCCTTGCATTGTCTTTACGACATACTGCGAGTCACTGACGACCCGCACAACACACGATTCTGTCAGTGCTTCGAGTCCCACACAGGCGGCAATGATCTCGGCCTGCTGATTCGTACCATCCCCAAGATACTCTCCAACGATCTTCCGCTGCCCACGGTATTCAAGGATCGCTGCCGCCGCCGCTCGCGAGCTCTTCTTCCCATTTCCGATGCTGCTGCCATCGCAGACAATGGTCACTTCCTTCAAGCAATCTCCTCCCGCACGCGTTGGGCGCGTCGAGCCTCGTATTTTTCACGAAGCAGAAGCGTGAACTCCATCTCGGAACGAACCGAACGGAGAGCGAGGCGTGTCTCAGCAATCAGGATCATACAGGCATAAAAGAGAAAGAGTGTTCCAACGATTCCCATCAGGTTAGGAATCCAGAGCGGAAAGAGCTTGAAGGCGGCCCGGATTCCAATCGTTACCGTTGCTCCAACGAAGAGGCTCAGGGAGATGTAGAAGCTGGTCAGAGCGTTCTGGATGAGCTTGCCACGGCGGGTGTGGATCGCCAGCTGCCGGTTGAATTCGCGCGTTCGCTCTTCAGGAAAGTCGACATTGTCAGTCGAGGAGAGGGCCTCGATCGAGGTCATGAGACTGCGAACCCGGTCGACGATCCGGGCGAGACGCGTTGAGGTCGAGAAGATCAGCGTCGCACAGGCTGAGATGAGAACGGCCGGAGTGATCATCGCACTGAGGACACTGACGGCATTCAAACTGTCTTGCATAAATTCACTGATCCAAATCTTGCCTGCCGAGGGCGCTGATCTTTTCGGCAAGATCAAAGTCACGCCGGGTGAGACCCTTTTCAGAGTGGGTGGTCAGACTTAGACACACCTTGTTCCAGTCGTGAATCAGGATATCCGGATGGTGGTCATCGGCTTCCGCCAGCAGACCCACCCGGTTGACAAACGCCAGCGCCGCGCCAAAACCGGGGAAGGTGCGACGACAGACAATCTTGCTGCCATCTCGCTGCCAGTCCGGCAACGCTCCCAGACTGATGGCAATCTCTTCCTCATTCAGCAGCATCAGGAATCTCCAGATGTTTGGACTCTCCGGTTCAAAACCGTTAATTTTTCTGG
>CAIOZW010000121.1 GCA_903862855.1 uncultured Acidobacteriota bacterium | reverse complement strand
GACTGTTGAAGTCCGGTTGTCTCGATAAGGATTCCAGAGATTTTGCGTCCGCTGCTCAGGAGGTCATTGGGCCATTTGATATCGATCCGGTCGAGGCCAATGGCAATAAAGGTCTCAGCCACCGCGATGGCGGTTGTCAGACTGAGCAGTGGAAGATTGGCGATGCCCCTTGCCGGGCGGAGGAGGAGCGAGAGGTAGAGTCCTTCGCCAGCCGCAGAGTGCCAGTTCCGGCTCTGCCGGCCTCTTCCGGCAGTCTGTCGATCGGCCGTGATGCAGGTTCCCTCCGGGGCATCGACGAGCGCTCTGAGATAGTTGTTGGTCGAATCGACGACCGGGAGGTGGCAGATATTGAAGACCATTGTCAGTAGAGATACCCAACCAGTTGAAATCGTCATTATCTTAGCTGCACCAGCTATCGTGTGGAAAGAGCAGGAGCACCCTGGTCGATCGCACGCAAAAGTAGATACTTCCGGGAGCAGTGCAGAGAAAACATCGTAAATATTGTCGGATTGTGATTAGACTACGTCTGTGGCTCTGGCGACAAGCTGTTGCCGGGTCGCTGGATGAAGAGGTGTGATGGAAAACGCGATCGGCTGTCCGACGAAGGGCGGTTTTCTGGTATATTTCAGGCAGGTTGCAGGGTAGTATGACACCGTCTATGAAGAGGAAGAAGGATTCCTATCCCGATCTGCTGGAGATTGAGTACCGGCTGGCCGAGCTTCCATCGGCGCAGCACCGTGCCGGACTGGCCGGGCTTGTTCTGATGGCCGGTTGGATCAAGCAGGAGTATGTTACCCGAGGGATCTGCGATCTCGAGGTGACCGAAAAGGTGGTGACACTCTACCTTGATCTGCTGGGGCTCTCGGAGCTCTTCAATGGACTCTATGCCGCGACGCGCGAAGAGCAGCAGAGACTTCAGCCAGTGCGCAATCAGCGCACGCGAGAGGTGATTCCACCGCTCCGCGAAGAGGTGCGGGAGGTGCCCGATCCGGAAAGCGGGAGGATGCGGCTGACGAAGTACTATGTCTACGAGACAATAGTGCCAAAGGGAGCATTTCTCGCAGAGCTTGACCCATCAGTGGATGAAGAGGATGGCCTCTGGATCCGCCTCTGGCGTGAGGTCGTCTGGTCGATATTGCGTAGCGTTCCTGCGACACGGAGACCCTATGAGGCAAGAGCGAACGATGAACGGAGTAATGATTACGAGACGGTCTGGAATGATCTGCGACGTGGCTGGGATCATGCGGTGTCGTTACCCGGCACATACTTTATCGGAGCACAGAGTATAACGGCAGAGAGGCTCCCTTTCCGGGATCGGGCACGTCACCAGTTTCTGCTCAACTTCTGGCCGTTGGTTGCCCAGGTCTATGTGCCGGTTCTCTATGGTCCGGAGAATGACCTCAACCTTCGAGGCTTTGTACTGGCGGTTCCTGATGTGCGACGGGTCGACCTGTTCGGTCGTCTCTTTCCACCGATGCTGAAGGCGCGAAGTTCCGACCCGTATCGTCCGCGGCAGTACCGACCGGCTGGATCGATCATCGATCTGGTGGAGGAGGCGGGACTCGATCTTCTGCGACGGTTGGGTGAAGAGGCGGCACCGCTGACGGTGGGGGAGATTATTGATGGAGTCGAACTTTTTCATCTCGAGCGTGAGGGAAACAGTGTTCGCCAGCTCCAGTTCTGCCGGGTGGAGCCGGAAGAGGGTCTGATTGAAGCCTACCGCAGGGTGAAGATGCTCTTTCACCATCCTGGCTTTCGACGCCAGCAACTGGTCAATATCCTTGGTGAGCAGGATCTGTGGTATGCGGGCTATGATCGGCTCCTGGAGCAGTTGCCCCTCTCACAGACACTGATGAATGGGCCATTTCGGCGGGATGTCGAGGCGGTGTTTGCCTGGGTTGAAAGGGAGACCGGACCGGGGGATGAGACGCTTGTCTGCCGGGCAGTAGTGCGACTATTGGCAGGTGCGGCCAGTGATGAAGCCCGGTCCGAGCCGGATGGGCTGACATTACGCCAGTTCAGAACCCGTCTGGCCCGGGAGCTCTTCCTGGGTGTGCGGGCACGGCGAGGGCGAGACTTTATCGAATATTTCCTCTCCCAAATCCATTCGGCACGAAGAATGGATAGTGGGAGGCAGCGAGGCGAGCCTTGCCGTGACCGCGCCGCTGCGGCAGATTCAAACGGTGGGTGGGAAGAGTTGGAAGTGATGATCGAGAAGAGACCGGACAGGATCAGAACCCTCACCATGCTGGCACTGATTGCGGCGGTGGCTGGAACAACCGTTGAGGAGGATGGAAATGATGTATCGTAATCTCTTTGCGACAATCCTGACCAATCCGGCCCCGAGCGCCAATTACCGCGGTGAGTCCGAGGAGAATCGCCTTGTAATCCAGAAGATCACGAGAGGAGAGCAGGACTATCCGGTCATCAGTGCCGAGTCGATTCGCAATGCGCTGCGAGAGATTCTTGCCACAAAGGTACCCTGCAACAGGCGGCGGCTTCACAATGAAGAACAGTTGGCGGTTGAGTATCGTGAGTATCCGGATCCGGAGAGGTATGCGGACGACTATTTCTTTGGGTATCTGGTGGCTGATCAGAAGGCGGTCAGGCAGTACCGGGATCGTCCGGCCAAGCGGGACAGTCTCCTGCGGGTCAATCTGGCCGTCGCCTTGACACCATACCGGTTCGATACACTCTTTCATCAGTCACCACGCCAGGGTGGAGAGAGCCCCTTCCGAAATTCCACCAGAGCGGCGTTGATTCATCAGGAGGTTGCCTACACTGCCTATCAGTATCCATTGGCCCTTCCGGGGCGGGAGTGTCGGGAGAGGCCGGAATGGACAAGAGCGCTGCTGGGTGGGATAGGCGAGCTGGCACGCGTGGCAGGGGGGCAGGCGCGAAGCCTCTATGACATGGGACCGGCGAGCATCGTGGCACGGCTTACTCCGCGGCTGGTCGCAGGGTATGACACCTATGGCTTTGGGGTCGGCGGTGAGTTTGCGCCATTGAAGAGGATTGGGCCGAACGATCTGCCGGGTGATGAGTTCTGGATTGGCGGTGAGATTGTGCGGGGAATGGGTGAGGAGGAGCGAGACCTCCTGACCGGGCAGGGCGTGCGGATGATGGAGAGTCCGGAGAGGCTGCTCGCTGCTCTGGCCGATGATTGGCTTGCCGGTGCTGGTCTCGATGGACTGGAAAACAGCGAAGGGTGAGGTCGTGGAGAGATTATGGTTACGAATCAGGGCTCCATTTGCCGCTTTTCGCCAGTTTCAGGCAGGTGGTTACCGGGCGACTTTTCCGGTCATGCCACCATCGGCCGCATATGGACTGGTCCTCAATCTGGCGGGAATCGAGATGCGCGGGCCGCTTCAGGGAGTGACGACAGGGATCCGGGAGGGATTGCCGGAGATGGGAATTGCGATTGGTCTGCTCGAAAGACCAAGGGTCGAGCGTCTCTTTCAGCAACTCCACAGTTATCCGGTTGGGTTGACCGCGAGCCGCAAGATCGAGATGACACACGGTGCCAAGTATCATATCAGCCCGGCGCGGCGGGAGATTCTGGTTGGATACGACGGAATGATCGGAGTGCAGTCGGATGATCGGGAGCTGCTCAGGCAGGTCAGGAAGGGCGTCAGTGGAGAACTGGAGACAGACCGGTACGGACTGCCATTTCTGGGAGATAACAGTTTCATGATCGACGAGATCGAGCTGGTCGAGGAGCCTCCGCCAACCTGGTGGTATGTGCTGCTCGAGTCAGATGCTCGACATCGGCGAGGTATCTGCCGGCTGACGGTGGCCATCGACCGGTTGGACAACAGTCTGACTACGGGTGTGGTTATGGCGCCGCTCGAGAGCCGGCACCAGTTCCCTCCGGAGAAGAGTTGGATAAAGACTTATGGACGACCCCGGCGGCAGGGCTGAGCAGGGATGACTGTGATGATCCAGCCTGGCCAATCAGAACAGGGTTCGCCGGCTTGCAGAGTAATAAGGATGGTGGCATCCTTCCACCATAGAGTCAGTGATGCCGTCAGGCGTTGAGCAACTTACTGGTACTGTACTGAAGCACAAATGACCTCTGACCGGGGCTGTATCCGCAGCCCCGGCCGGAGGCGCTTCACAGAGCCGCTTCAGTTTCAGCCAACCAAGAAGGAACCTAGGATCCAGCAATGATTATGAGAAGGCCGCTTGAAGCGATTTTGTTGACACTGGCGCTGCTGGTTGTGCCGGCTTTTGGTCAGGGGCAGAAGGATCGACCGAACATTCTCTGGATCTCGGCCGAGGATATCAGTCCCGATCTTGGCAGCTATGGTGATGGATACGCCATCACCCCGACGCTCGACCAGTTTGCAACGGAAGGGATGCGCTTTGTCAATGCCTTTTCGACCGCACCGGTCTGTGCACCATCGCGTTCGGCGATCATTACCGGGATGTATCCGACGACGATCGGGTCGCTTCATATGCGTTCTAAGGCAGTGCCACCAGCCGGTGTGAAGGCCTTCACCGAGTACCTGCGCGGGGCGGGCTACTATTGCAGCAACAACGCAAAGACCGACTACAATTTCGAGGCACCTCCGTCCAATCGTCCTCCCCAGACGGTCTGGGATGAGACGGGCAATCGGGCCCACTGGCGGAACCGGAGAGACCGCAGTCAGCCTTTCTTTGCCGTCTTCAATCTGAATGTGACCCACGAGAGTCAGGTTCGGGCGTCCGAGGCCGACTACCGTCGTAACACGGCCCGACTGAAGCCCGAGCAGTTCCACGATCCGGCCAAGGGGGTGCTGCCCACATACTACCCGGATACGCCGGTCGTCAGGCGTGACTGGGCACGCTATTACGACAATATCACGGCCATGGACTATCAGGTTGCCGATATCCTGAAACAGTTGGACGACGATCGCCTGACCAGTGAGACGATCGTCTTCTTCTGGGGTGATCACGGTCGAGGGCTGCCGCGTGGAAAGCGAAACGTCTACGATTCAGGTATCCGCGTTCCATTGATCATCCGCTGGCCGGGCCGGATTGCCCCGGGATCGGTCAATGACCAGATTGTGAGCCTCTTCGATCTCGGCCCGACAGTTCTCTCGCTGGCTGGAGTGAAGGTTCCAGCCCATATGCAGGCGCAGCCATTTCTTGGTGCGCAGAAGAGATCGCCGCGACGTTACGCCTTCTCACATCGTGACCGGATGGATGAAGCCCACGATATGGTTCGATCGGTAATGGGGAAGAGATATCACTATATCAGAAACTTTCATCCTGACCGGACCGGTGCCCAGTATATCGACTATCTCGAAGAGATGCCGACGATGAAGGAGTTGAGACGGCTCTTCAAGGAGCATTTCAACGCGTTGGATCCAAATTATGGAAAAGCGCTCAACGATGCACAACTGGCTTTTCTGCGGCCATCGAGGCCGGCGGAGGAGCTCTATGATGTGACGCTCGACCGGCACGAAGTCAACAATCTCGCTGCATCCCCGGAGCACCAGGAGGTGTTACGCGAGATGCGGGGAGCCCTCGATCAATGGCAGAAGGAGACGAAGGATCTCGGGTCGGTTCCGGAACAGGAGCTGCGGGAGAGGATGCGCCCGGGAGGAGTCTGGCAGCAGGTGGCAGTTCCGGCGATCTCCATCACCCCTGCCGGTGGCCGGGTCAAGGTTATTCTGACAAGTGCCACCGAGGGAGCATCGATTGCCTACACGATCGAGTCGGGTCGCGAAGCGCACTGGCTCCTCTACACGGGAGAGTTGTATCTTGATCCGGGACAGGTGCTCCGCGTCAAGTCATGTCGTCTCGGGTATCTCGAGAGTGATGAGGTGACCAGACCGCTTGGTCAGTGAGAAGAGCGGGGCAGCAAGCTGATCTACTCTGCTCGATCGACGCCACCAGCAAGCCGCCGACAGTATCTCAGCAGCCATTCAAGCCTGTCGATTCAGAACATTCGAACGACCTTATCAAGCCACCCCGGAAAGAGAGACAGTCATGTCTCGACGTCTCACGTTTCAAGGATTGCGGAGCGTGGAGGCTCCGCTTTTGCCGGCCGGGATGGCCCTTGGACTGGGGATACTTATCTCCGACCGGCTCATTCCGCAGGAGCATCTGCTTCCGGTCTGGAGTCTTCTCACCGTTGGACTATGGGCAGTTGGATTACTGCTCGAGCAGCTCGAATGGGGACGCCTCGTCCTGCCAGTTCTTCTGACTGGGTTTCTGACCCTGGGGGCAGGCCTTCAGACGATCGGAGAGGCGGAAAGGGGCCGTAACTCGCTCCAAAAGCTCATCGAATGCGGTGCAATACAGATCGATGATCCAGTCGAGCTCCGTGGTGAAGTGGTCAGGACCCCAGAGTTGGCACCGGACCGCATCTATCTCCATTTTGAGATGGAGCAGGTAATGGCCGAGAGGCGTAGTTACCGTCTTCAGGGGGTAGTCAGGCTGGCAGTTCCATTCAACGATGACCGATCGAGACTTGAGTACGATCAGCTGGGGATTGAGAATGGTTCGCGACTGCGGATGCTCGCGCAGCTTCGCGGACGACGGCAGTATGGAAATCCGGGAGCGCCGCCTTTCGATGAGATTCTTGAGAGTCAGGGAATAGCTGGGACCGGGTGGGTCAGAAGCCCTCTCCTGATCGAGATACTGGGGAAGGGAAGTCGCAACCGTCTGCTGGTTCGACTGGAGGAGCTGCGGGCAGAGGGGATTCGTACTCTTCTCCGCCATATCAGACAGCCGGCAGCTGGTCTTCTGGTCGCTTCACTCTTCGGCAATCGCTATTTTCTCTCCCGCCAGTCGGCAGAACCATTTCGTGCGGGTGGCACATTTCACCTGCTGGTGATCTCTGGCATGCATATGGCCTTGATTGCGATAGCGGTTCTCGGGTTGATGCGGAGGGTGGTCGATTCGCGGGCCGTGCAGTATCTGGGTGGCGCCACGATCATGTGGGGATATGCATTGATGGTCGGTGCGGAGCCGGCTGTTGCCCGATCAGTGATCATGCTCTCACTGACACTTGCCGGGCAGTACATCTTCCGTCCGCTCAATGGTGCCAACAGCCTCGCCGTCGCCGCAGCAGTCATGCTGGCCTGGGAGCCGGGAGATCTATTCAACCCTGGCTTTCAGGTCACCTTTCTGACAATCGGAGTGATAGTTTTTCTGACTGGTCCCCTGACCGAGCGTTTGCGGGAGATTGGACAATGGCGACCGATGGCCCGGACGCCCTGGCCACCCAGAGTCTCGAGATGGGTGCGGATCCTCGCCGAGATCCTCTACTGGGATGGTTGGGGATTTCAGCAAGAGCGGCGGCGGGCGAGAATCCGCTACCGGCTCTTCAAGACCCGCCCGGCGCTTCTCCTCTCGAAGTGGAGGCTCCAACCCGTCCTGCGCTGGACGGCACTGACCATCCTGACTACTATTGGTGTTCAGATCGCTCTTCTGCCAATGATGATTGCCGGTTTTCACCGCGTCTCATTACTCTCACCACTGATCAATGTTGTTGAAGCGCTGCTTGTCACCGCCCTGATGGCGGTCGGTGCACTCTATCTGATTCTCCATCTTCTGCTTGGAGATTGGATTCGTCTGATCATTCCCCTCATCGACTGGCTTGGACGAATCGTGGTCGACACAGGTGAGACCATGGCTGGCTGGCCCGGAGGTGGTGGCCGCGTCCCGGATTATGGCGATGATGCGGGGTGGCTCTTTGGGCTCTATGGTGCGGGGATTGTCATCCTCATCCTGGTGCTCGATCGCTGGAACCCGCTTGCCCGTGGAGACAGGGTGGCGGATCGACGGCAGCGTCGATGGCTTGGCTGCGCCGCAGCCGGGGCGGGTATGGTGATCGCCGTCATCGGTCTCCTGCTGGTCACCCATCCGATCGACCATCAGTTCGATCCGGGGCGGCTCAGTCTGACCTTTCTCGATGTTGGACAGGGAGATGCGATTGTCATCACCTTTCCGAAGGGACGGGTCATGATGGTCGACAGTGGCGGAGATCGACAATTCGAGCGGCGACATGATCAGCCCGATGCTCAAGAGCTCCCATTTATCGAGGATCGTCTCGGTATTGCCGAGGCGGCCGTCCTGCCGTATCTCTGGTCGCGAGGGATAGAGCAGCTCGACGTGATCGTTGCGAGCCACGGTGACAATGATCACGTGGGTGGATTTCTGCAGATGATAAATGGGATGAGGGTCGTCGAAGCCTGGCAGGCAAGAGGAGAGCAGGGGGCATTTACGCCGGCCATGCTTGACGCATCCATACCGGTCAGGACACTTGTCGCAGGAGAGCGCGTGGAGATGGATGGCGTCAGGATCGACGTCCTCTCCGCTGATGGTCAGGGAAACAATGGCTCGCTCGTCCTCCGCCTCAGATTCGGAGAAAGATCATTTCTGCTTACTGGAGACATCGAGCGGCAGACGGAGATGAACCTTGTCGGAAAGGGGCTTGATCTTCGCACCGATGTTCTGAAGGTCGCTCATCACGGATCGAAGACATCGACGACTGCCGAGTTTCTCGAGCGGACAGACGCGAGTATCGCCGTCATCTCTGCCGGTGCTGGAAACTCGTTCGGTCATCCGCACCAGGAGGTGATCGATCGTCTGCGGAGCCGCGGTCTGGAGATACTGGAGACCAGCCGGCACGGGGCAATCACCATCTCGACCGATGGCCGTGACCTGAAGATCGCTATATTTTCACGCACCTGAAGCCGCTGTGGAGCAGTCCCGTATCGGGACTCGACTTCATGCGGGCGGCAACGCGATAGCTGGCACAGTAGGAGTCATGACAGAGAAATGATCCCCCTCGCTGAACTCTTTTGGGGACGGTCGGCTCATCGGGATCGAAGCTCGATGTGGGGCCCGTCGGGTTCCTGACTCCCTCGGGTCGATTGGTCGTCTGATAGTAATCGTTCCGATACCAGTCCTGGCACCACTCCCAGACGTTTCCAGAGATCTCATAGAGTCCATAGCCGTTTGGCTTGTAGGATTTGACCGGGGCCGCACGCTCAAATCCATCTCCCCGCGTATTTTCGTTCGGAAAGTTACCCTGCCAGGTGTTCGCGCGGGGTGCTCCCTGATCGATCGGGTCGTTTCCCCACGCATAGATCGCCTCGCGCAGACCACCCCTGGCCGCCCACTCCCATTCAGCCTCGGTTGGCAAACGCTTACCTGCCCATTTCGCATAGGCGACCGCATCGTCCCAGGAGACTTGAACTACCGGGTGATTGTCACGTCCATCAATCGTGCTGCCTGGACCTTCCGGATGTCTCCAGCTTGCTCCGGGACGCCATTCCCACCAGTAGGCTGGATTGTCGAGGGGAACCGGGCCGCCGGGCTGACGGAAGACCAGTGAGCCCGGGACCAGCACCTCGTCCGGCGGCCTGGGAGTTCCCGGTGGAAGCTGCTTCTTCATCTCTTCCCAGACCGGCTTTCGCTCGGCCGTGGTCTTGTATCCGGTCGCCTTCACAAAGAGCTTGAACTGGGCATTGGTCACCTCAGTCTCGTCCATCCAGAAACCTTCGGTGCTGACGAGGTGGCGGGGCCGTTCATCAGAACGCGCACCCGTGTCGCCGTCGACGGCACCCATCGTGAACGTGCCAGCCGGAACCCAGACCATTCCGGCATACTCTCCCTCACCGCGGAGAACGGTCGGCGTCCCATTTCCACTGGCGGCGATGATCGAAGCACGATTGGATGGCTGGTGTTCACAACTCGCACTGTGTTCGTGCTGATCGTGTCCGGTATGCGCTGCCGGCTCGGTCGTACTCTCCTTCCGGCACCCGCTGACGGCAAGGGCCAGCGCCGTCGTCGTTACGGCAAGAAATGGCAGAAGATGTCTTGTGAGAGGATGGCGGTTCACGGCAGTATTTCCTTATCTGCAAGATAAAATATTGTTCAAGAGAACGCAGTCTAACACGAAGCCAGGGGCTACTGGCAGGGCAGAACTGATGGTGGCCCATCTTCGATCAGGATCAGGTGGCAGACCCGGTCTTGAAAGTATCGCACAAGTTGTCGATTGCTCTCCTCATCCATTTCACGGGCCCAGACAATCTGCCCCGCATCGATGTCCGCTCCATTGTAGACCCATTCCTGATGGACGTTGTGCCGCGGCCCGTACCTGACCAGCAAGAGGTGTCGTCTTCCATCAGCGGAGAGGCGCGCGGCGATCTTCTGGCGTTGATCGGCCCAGGCCCAGGATCCCTTCTGATCACGATCTATCCGCAGCGCAAGGTTGAGCAGCGCCAGCAGGCTCACTACCAATGATGCGCGGGCGATCCAGAGCCCGACTCGTCTTCCACGCCAGCTCCAGGTCCGCAGGATCCTCCACCCATCGATGGCCATCAGAAAAATAATACCGGCCGCGGGGGAAAGGTAGTGGGGGAGCAGCCAAGTCTCGGTCAGCACTCCGATGATGAAGATTCCGAGCAGCAGGAGGAGTGGCCGGCGATCTGCCTGCCGTCTCCAGATGAATGGCAGGAGAAGCAACGCGAGTGCCATCGTGGCCGTGGAGAGATAGCCTCGGATCAGAATCCCGATCTTGCGAATGAGTCCCCGACGGATCAGACCTTCAAATGACTGGAGTTCGCGCCACGACGCAAGTTCGTATTCGAGATAGAAGCGCCGGATCGAGTCGTGGCGATATGTTGGCGGATTCTGCAGACGCTGCCAGAGGAATGGTGTCGCAATCGCGTAGCTTTGCTGATGCACAAGATAGGGCATCTGCAGGCTGCTCCCGGTGATGCGGCGATTGGTGGCGGTGATCAGGAGACCGGCCGGCACGAGCATCAGCAGCGCAAGGATCAGGGCACGGAGCAACTGGATCGATGAGGAGGCCAGCCTCCCGCACCACAATCTGTTCAGGATCAGTCCGCCGCAGAGCAGTCCCAGTAATACCCCCTCATATGGCCGGGAAATAGCAAGGATCGCCAGTCCCCCTCCCAGAGCAATCCCGTCCCTTTGGCCCGGCTGGCGCCAGATCCGTCCGGTTGCTCCAATTGTCAGGGCTCCACCCAGCAGCGGCAGACCTCCTCCCCAGAAATTCTGACCCCATTCGAGCACGAGCGGATGGAGGGCCGCGACAAGCCCGCCCAGCAGGGACAGCCGGTTCGACAACCACCCGCGGAGCATCCAGAAAACTGCCAGCGCACCCAGGGCTGAAACCAACCATATTCCAACCACTGGTGTCGATGTCAGTCGCTGCGATGCCGCCAGCAGCAGCCCTTGTCCTGGCTGGTATTTTGACGCATAGACAGGTTGCTGGATGATATGAAGGCTCTCAAAATGGGGCCAGAAGGGGTGGGGAGGATTGGCCAGCCGACCCGAGGCAAAGGTATCTGCGGCAAGCAGGTAGCTGAACTCATCAGCAATCACCGCTTCCGGCCATCTCACAAAGGTCGAGAGGACTACGCTGACTCCAAGCGAAAGCCCACCGATGAGCAGTCCACTTCGCCAGATGCTTCGCGACTGGTGGCCCAGCCAGTTCTCAAACGATCGAAACCCGACCCGCCAGAGATGTGGACATCTCCATCCCAGGAGAACCAGCAAAACCAGGGGAATGGTCGGATAGAAGAGCGACCAGAGCCGGAACAGGGAGGGAAGTTGATCGGTATTCATTTCAGAACGGATGAAGGTGCCCAACCGTCTCTGGCACCGACTTATCGTCGACGGAGTCCGAGGATACTGAGAAAGAAGCTCGCAAAGATGGTCTGACAGCCGATCACCAGCGCCGTTCCAGAGGGAATGAGCAGCCGCATCATTTGCCCCGGATCGACTGGGCCGAATGACCGCAGCCCCCAGTCAGCGACTGCCCAGACGGTTCCCGCCAGCCCCAGCAGCAGTAAGGCCAGGCCGGCGATGAGTCCCTTCTCCAGACTCGATGCACCGAGGATCCTGTTGATACTCCGGTTTGCCGGCATCATACCCGTACTCACCACAAAGAGCAGGGTCGAGATGGCGAAGATGACCGACTGATAGCCGATCACCACTGCCAGTCCGGCATAAAAGAGGGTATGGAAATCGAAGACTACTCCGGCGACCATCCGTGGCCCCGGCCATAACCAACAACCAAGCAGCAGACCGACGGCCATCAGCGCCAGTCCGGGATAGAGAAAGAGCCAGCGCGGGCAATACATCAGCAGGAATCGAAGATGGCGCCAGCCATCACGCCAGCTTCGCAGGTGAGGCGGACGACTTCGGCCGTCCTTCGAGAGGGTGGTCGGTACCTCGCTGATCCGCAACTGCTCAAGCGACGCCCGGACGATCATCTCACTCGCAAACTCCATACCCGTTGTCCGCAGATTCAGTTTCAGAATCGACTCACGATTGAACCCCCGCAGCCCACAGTGGAAGTCGCCACTCGGACTGCCGAAAAAGAGTCGGCCAATCTGCGTCAGAACCGGATTGCCCAGATAGCGGTGGAGCGGTGGCATCGCCCCGGGCTCGATTCCACCTCGAAAACGATTGCCCATCACCAGGTCATCGCCAGCCCGCAGTCGTTCCACGAATGGCAGGAGATGGACAAAATCATAGCTGTCATCGGCATCGCCCATGATCACATAGCGCCCCATTGCCGACTCGATCCCTCCCCGCAACGCGCTGCCATAGCCCTTCTCCGCCACCGCGACGACACGTGCTCCCGCCTCCCGCGCGATCTGCGGGGACCCATCCGTACTGCCATTGTCGGCTATCAGCACCTCCCCGTCGATCCCGGTCCGCTCCAGAAATCCAAGGGCTTTGCCGATACAGACCGCAAGCGTCTCTGCCTCATTGAGACAGGGCATGATGATCGAGAGCTCTATCGTCTGGTTCATAGTCTGTCGTTACCTGACTTCTGGGCCGATTGGCGGCCTAACTTCAGGCCCAACTTCAGGCCCAACTTCAGGGCATAACTGTAATCAGATGGGAAATTTGCCGATACCTTCGCGCACTGAAACCCCGGACGGCGACAATCTCCTGAGCCCGTCGGAAAGGTCCGTGTCTGATTCGATGGCTGATGATCCTCTGCGCCAGTTGTGGCCCGATCGAAGGAAGCCTCTCCAGCTGCTCGGCAGTCGCCCGGTTGATGTCGAGCGGCACCTGCGCACCGCTCTGTAACGGCAGCATCAGCAACAGGCAGAGCCATCCAGCCCATCGAGCCGCCGGCCATCGCCATCTTCGGTCAATCTCAACAGAGCCCATGAAGCCTCAGCCGGAACTCACCCTGGTTGAGCACGGGCCATTCAGCTTGACGCCGCGCATATTTTGCCGCCTCGGCGACCAGCCACGGAACACCTCCGCGAACTGTTGGCAGTCCATAATGCTGATTGGTGAGGACGGCCTTCAGCCGTGGATTGGGAGGATTGCCGATACCATATCTCATCGAGACGGCCGGGAGCTCCAGCGGCGCCACCGGGTTGAGCATCTCAATACTCTGGTCAAAAATGTTGATCCGCCCCGTCTTCTCACGCGCCCCCCAGTGGCGATGAATCAGGCAATTGGTCAGCGATTCGATCAGCACACCACGGTGGTAACTCGCGCGGACCGGCAGAAATTGCTCCTCGGGATCGGCCCCGGCCTGAAGCCCGTTATCTCCGCGCCGCTCTCGTCGTGTTGGTCGCTCGTCACGCAGATCGACGTAACGCTCGATGAACTTCAGCGCCCCTTCAAAGATCTGGAAGAGATTGCCATTCATCCGAACCTGCTCAATGACCGGTGAAACAGGACCAATTCCACTATACCGGGTCATCAGCAGGTCGTTGGCTGGCAGGAGTTCGGCCACCCGTTCCGGCATCCCGAAGAGCATCAGCCCTCCGATGGTCGGGACGATCCCCGTTCCAATCTTCACGGCCAGGCCCATCTCCATCATCACCTGCTCCGTCGGAAATCCTCGCCCACCATCCTTCCACGGGTCAGGGTAGACTCCACGCACATAGCTCCAGAATAGTGACTCATCGATATCTCTGCTGATCAGACTGGCAAAGACGGGCACCTGCTCAAAGCGGGTCAGGTGCGTGTCTTCATAAAGTCGGGAGAGCTCTTCTGCAGTCGCCTCGCGTTTGATCGCCCCCTCGCGGACATAGAATCGATCGTCGAGCGTGCGGTGGGGACGATTGGCCGTGTTCAGCTCGAGAATGACGATCCGTCGCCCATTGTCAAAGGCGATCTTGTTGATCCAGGGCAAGACCGGCGGCTGGATCTGCCGTGCACAGATCTCACGCAACTGGGTCTCGACATCCTCCGGATCATCGACTCCCTCGATCCGTAACTGATCGTTGACTCCAAATATGATCGCCCCGCCATCAGTGTTGGCCAGGGCGATGATCTCGGCCACAAGTTTGTCGACATTGCTGAAGCGAACCTTCAGCTCGAGGTATGTATCTTCGCCACCCTTGATGGCGCGAACCATCTCGCTGCGCGAGATGCGGTAGGCTGGCGCCGTGGCCAGGTACTCATAGTAGGATCGTTCGGATCCCGGCGTCTGGGCCCGGCTTGAACGCTGATGCTGATGTGAGCGCTTACGGGCCATAACCACCAGTTCGTGCAGTTCGTGCCACCCGGACCGCTCCTCAGGTGGTCTGTGTCAAATGGGCCGCAATCTCCATCGTTGACTATCTTTGACTGCCCATTGCAGCCAGTAGCCGTCATTGGCCATCCTCGGAGAATGTTGGCCGGAGGCGACGTTGGCCATCCCGGATTCAAGTAGATTGGCCAGAGATGGTCAGAATCGTGTGAGATGGCGGATCAGAACTACTTCTTCTGGTCCTTCGGTTCATCAACCTCCTCGGCGATCCCTTTTTTGAAGCTGCGAACGCTCTCGCCCAGCCCTTTGGCAAGCGATGGAAGGCGGCTGCCACCGAAGAGAACCAGCAGGATCACCAGGATGATGATCAGTTCAGTCGGCCCAAGGCCGCCAATGATATAGAGAAAATAGTTCATAAACTCTCCTCAGAAGTCAGTTGCCAGAATTGCGTGCCATTGTAGCGTTGGCAAGTTGACGGTGTCAATCAACCCCTATCTTGATGTTACTCTGGCCTGGTGCTATATTCGATTTTGAGTCGATATTGTGGCGCGACGGCCCCGACAATGAATTGCCAGTGGTGACCTCAGTGAAGAGTACGGATTCCCAGAAAATTGTCCGGTTGACCTTATATAACCTGGCGGGTGTTGGCACGATGGCATCAGTCACTCAGGTCAGATTGCCACTGTCGTCGGACTTTCCGGGATTTATGGGATTCACTGGCTGATGGTAAACGCCAACTTAAAAATGGAGGAAGAGGAAATGGCAGACAAGAATGGTAACTCAGGAGATAAACTGGTCTACTTTCTCATCGGAGCGGGCATAGGTGCCATCACCGCGCTTCTTTTTGCCCCCAAGTCGGGCGAGGAACTGCGTTCTGACATTGCCGACGCGACCCGGAAAGGTCTCGATTATGCTCGTGAGACGGGGCGTGATCTCTCCGACCGGGCGGGTGAGTACTACCAGGAACGGGTCGAACAGATCGCCGATCTCTCAGCACGCGGTAAGGAGGCGGTGGGAGATATCACCGATCGTGGACGTGATCTGATCAGCCGTCAGAAGTCGCAGCTCAGCGCCGCGATCGAGGCTGGCAAGCAGGGATATCGTGAGGCAAAGCGGGCAGACTCAGCGGCCGCAGAAGAGATCTAAATTGAGACAGCCGACATCGGAACTGGCAACATTGGAACGCGTGCCTGATTCGCGGCGATTCCCGTGTGCAGTCTCCCGATGGTGCCTGTTCTGATTTGGTCTTTGCATTGACAGAAATTCCGGAGGGCGAAGACACGCGTCTTCTCCCTCCGGATCATCAATCTGAGAGGTAATTGTGGATAACGGATTGACCATCTTTATCGCCACGGCGGTTGGAGTTCTACTGGCGGTGCAGGTCGCGGTCTTTGTCGGCCTGTATATACTGGCGCGACGGGTGGTGAAAGTCGTCGAGCAGGTGGGTGTGCTCCAGACACGGGCTGAATATCTGCTCAACAATACCGAACCGGTCGTCAAGCTGGCCCATAACCTGATGTCTGATCTGAAGGTCGCTTCCGGTTATTTTGTTCAGGGAGCGGAGAATCTCAACGCGATTGCCGAGCTGGCCCGGGATGAGGCGGCAGAGATACGCAGTCTGCTCGGTGATACGACTGCCCAGGCACGCCGTGAAATCGAACGAGCGAAAAAGCAGGTGGCAAAGGTACAAGACTCTCTTGAGATGGCGACCGATGAGTTCGAGCGAACGACGGCGCTCGTCCAGCAGAGTGTGATTGCCCCGGCGCGTGAATTTTCATATGTGATTTACGGATTGCGTCGAGCGATCGAGGTCCTGCTGGCCGGAAAGCGGCTGCCGGTCGATCAGGTCTATCAGGATGAAGAGCTCTTCATCTGACGGTTGAGTTCATGATTCCGTTGGCGATTCTGTTGGAATGCCAGTTGATGGTAATCAGTTAACGGCCGGCAAGCAGAGAGATGGGGCGCCAGGGGCGCCCCTTTTGCATGGTGGCGGTAATTATCTCGTGTAATTTGGAGGGTTACCCTCTTACCGGGTACCACCGTAACATTGGCGCTCATCTGCGGTGCTCCCATAACCATCGTCATAATTGCCGCGATCGTGATAATAGGATATGATCGGGAGCTTGTAACGCTGTCAACGGTGGGTGATGTAGCCACCAATAAGAGTCCGACAACAATCAAGAAACTTCAAAAGACGACCGAAAATGAACAGTGAATCGACCCTTGATTTGAAATCCACCGTCAACCTGCCGAAGACAGACTTTGCGCAGAAGGGCAACCTTCCACAGAACGAACCCCTCCGCCTTGCCCGCTGGGCAGAGATGGACCTCTACGGACAACTCCGTCACGTGCGGGCTGGTAAGCCGCTCTTTGTACTTCACGATGGTCCGCCATATGCGAATGGCCGGATTCATCTTGGTCACGTTCTCAACAAGGTGCTGAAGGACTTCTGCGTCAAGTCACGGTCGATGATGGGCCACTGGTCGCCGTACGTTCCCGGCTGGGACTGCCATGGCCTGCCGATCGAGATCAAGGTCGAAGAGGAGCTTGGAGCGCACAAGAACGAGATGCCGGTGATCGACATTCGACGGGCAGCCCGCCGGCACGCCGAGAAGTTTCTTGCCCTGCAGCGTGAGGATTTCAAGCGGCTTGGTATTCTGGGTGAGTGGGAAAACCCTTACCAGACGATGAACTACCTTTACCAGGCGGAGATCGTCCGGGTCTTTGGACAGTTTGTGCGAAAGGGCTCGGTCTACAAAGGGATGCGGCCCGTCCACTGGTGCATCAGTTGTCAGACGGCGCTGGCCGAGGCTGAGGTCGAATATAACGACCATACAAGCTATTCAGTCTATGTCAAATTTCCCTTTCCGGAGGCGACAAAGATCGATGCGGCGCTCGCCGGACGCCAGGTCAGCATCGTCATCTGGACGACGACCCCCTGGACCTTGCCGGCCAACCTCGCGATCAGTTTCAATCCCGGCTTCGAGTACAGTGCGGTCGAAGTAGGCGATGAGGTCTTCATTGTAGCGAATGGACTGCTCGAGACCGTGGCTGCCAAGACCGGCTGGGCTGAGGCTGGTTACCGGGTGATTGGCAACTACAGCGGTGAGAAGTTTGACCGGCTCAAGGCGCGTCATCCATTCATTGATCGCGAAAGCATGATCCTGCTTGGTGATCACGTAACGCTCGATGCGGGAACCGGAGCGGTTCACACCGCACCGGGCCATGGTTATGAGGACTATGTGATCGGCCGTCAATACGGGCTTGAAGTCTACAACCCGGTCGACAATCGTGGCTACTTCGTCAAGGAGGTTGAGCACTTTGCGGGGCAGCGGGTGATTGCCCTGAGTAAGGCCGATGCCGCCAATGACGGGAACCGGGCGGTCATTGCCCATCTGCAGTCGATTGGGGCGTTGCTCAGGCAGGAGAAGTTCCAGCATCAGTACCCGCACTGCTGGCGTTGCCATCACCCGGTGATCTTCCGGGCCACGCCACAGTGGTTCATCTCCATGAGCGGGACCGGGCTCAATGAGAAGGCGATCGAGGCCTGCGATCGTGTGCAGTGGGTTCCTGGCTGGGGCAATGAGCGGATGAAGAACATGTTCCGTGACCGGCCGGACTGGTGCATATCGCGGCAGCGGGCCTGGGGTGTTCCGATACCGGTCTTCTACTGTGACGATTGCGATGAGAGTCTCTGCGACGCGGATATCATCGAACGGATCGCAGCCATCTTTGAGGAGGAGTCGGCTGACGCGTGGTACACCCGTCAGGTCGCAGATCTTCTGCCGGCCGGCACGAAGTGTACAAAATGCGGGTCGTCGCGCTTCCGTTGTGAGAAGGACATTCTCGATGTCTGGTTCGATTCAGGTTCAAGCTCGATGGCGGTCCTCAAGGCTTATGATCTGCCCTATCCGGCCGATGTCTACCTCGAGGGTGGAGATCAGTTCCGGGGTTGGTTCAATTCATCACTCGTCGTGGGTCTGGAGATGAATGGTGCGCCACCCTACCGGACGGTTATCACCAACGGCTGGGCGGTCGATGGCAACGGGGAGAAGATGTCGAAGTCGAAGGGGAACGTCGTCGAGCCGGACAAGGTGATCCGGCTCATGGGGGCGGAGATCCTGCGCCTCTGGTGTTCGGCGCTCGACTATCACGAAGACATGCGTGTCTCGGATGAGATTCTCAAGCGGATCTCTGATGCTTACCGGAAGTTGCGCAACACGGCCCGTTATTGTCTTGGCAACCTCGATGGCTTCGAGCCGTCGACCGATCGGGTTCCATACAAGGACATGTTCGAGATCGATCGCTGGGCGCTTGCGCAGCTCGATCAGGTGACGCGGCGAGTCATTGGTGCCTATACACGGTATGACTTCACGGAGGTCTACCAGACGCTCTACTCATATGCGACGATCGAGCTTTCATCACTCTATTTCGATATTCTCAAGGATCGGCTCTACACGGCCGCGCCACGATCGGCCGGACGACGTTCGGCACAGACGGCCCTCTACGAGATCGTCCATCGGCTGACCCGGCTCGTTGCCCCGATTCTCGCCTTCACCGCTGATGAGATCTGGGAGAACATACCCGGAGCGGCAGCAGAGGCAGCCTCGGTTCACCTGACCGTCTTTCCGGCGGTCGAGGATGCGTGGAATGACGAGGCACTGCTTGCCCGTTACGCCCGCCTCTTCGAGATTCGTGGCGTGGTGACCAAATCGCTTGAAGAGGCGCGGACCGCGAGGCTGATCGGCTCTCCGCTCGAAGCAAAGGTGGCCATTGCGGCCGATGGCGAGACACGCGAGTTTCTCTCCTCTTTCGGTGACGGGTTGCGCTTTCTGCTGCTGGTCTCGCAGATCGAACTGGTCGATGGAGCAGCTCTTACCGTGACGGTCGCGACGGCTGATGGAGCCAAGTGCGAGCGCTGCTGGAACTATACGCTCGATGTCGGGGCCGATACCCGCTATCCCGGGGCTTGTGCGCGTTGCGTGGTCAGCCTCGATGAAAGGGTTGCATCCTGATGCCGGTGAGAGCAATCTATCTTCTGATCTCACTGCTGATTCTTGTTCTCGATCAGGTGACCAAGAGCTGGGCGACGCGCTCGCTCCGCCCGGTCTTCATGATCGAGATCATCCCCGGATTTCTGCGGTTCACCTACGCAACCAATCGTGGGGTGGCTTTCAGTCTTTTTGCTGACAGTTCGATCGATATCCGTTATATTCTGGCGGCGATCTCGATGCTGGCGGCAATCTTTGTGATTCTCTACCAGTGGCGGATCCCGGTCTGGATGGTTCGACTCAACATCGCCCTGTCGCTCTTGCTGGCAGGGATCGTCGGAAATCTGATCGATCGGGTCAGGCTTGGCGAAGTGGTCGATTTTATCGATCTCCATTGGCAGGACAGGTATACCTGGCCGACATTCAATATCGCCGATGCGGCGATCTGTACTGGTGCAGTCATTCTGGCACTGCAAATGATCAAGGAAGAACGGGCGGCAGAACGACATGTTTCCTGAACTTTTCAAAATTCCCGGAACCGAATTTATTCTCAACACCTACGGATTTCTGCAGGCGATCAGCTTCATTGTCGCGCTTTTGCTGATGGCGAGGCTCGCCGAGCGTGATGGTCTGAACAGGCAGCGGGCATACGATCTTGGTCTATGGATCCTTGCCGCATCGCTGATCGGCTCGAAGCTGCTGCTGGTGATCACGGAGTGGAACATCTACTATCGAGATAACCCGCGCCAGATCCTCTCGCTCGACTTCTTCCGTTCGGGTGGAGTCTTCTATGGTGGATTCATCGGGGCGGTTCTCGCGTCGGTGATCGTCATGAAGATCTACAAGATGCCCTGGTGGAGGGTGGCCGATGCCTGTGCGCCGGGCATAGCGATCGGGACGGCCATCGGCCGGCTTGGATGTTTCGCCGCCGGTTGCTGCTGGGGTAAGCCGACCAGCTCCGGCCTCGGCATCCATTTCACGGAGAAGGCGCATGAGCTGACCGGAGTGCCGCTTCTCGTTGCCCACCTGCGTGATCCGATTGAGCAGAGCCTGTGGTCTGAGAAGCTGGGTGATCTTCTAGCACCGGTGAGTCTCCATCCGACGCAGCTCTACGAGGCAGGAGGCACGCTTCTGCTGACAGCGCTGCTGGTCTGGCTCTTTCTGCGCCGTCAGTTTGCCGGTCAGGTGATTCTCAGTTACGGAATCCTCTACGGCATCATGCGTTTCATCATCGAGTATTGGCGAAATGACTGGAGAGGCGAGCTGTTGGGGCTCTCGACGTCCCAGTTCATCTCGCTGATCATTGTTCTGCTTGCCACGGTCACCTACGTCATCTTCTGGCGGAGATGGAGAAGCTCGCTGGAGACCGACGAGGTATAACGAAGGGCGCTACGGATGCGACTGGCCTATTTCTCCCCGCTCCCGCCGGTCAAGTCGGGAATTGCCGACTATAGTGAAGAGCTTCTTCCAGAGCTGGCCAAGGGGGCGGAGATCACGGTCTTTGTCGATCAGCCGCCGGTATCGTCGCCCGACCGTCTTCCTGATCCATCCTGCCAGATCGCGCAGGCAATCCATTTCGAAGAGATCGATCGGCTCAATCCCTTCGATCTCTGCCTCTACCATCAGGGAAACAATCCATACCACGACTATGTCTATGAGCGGGCCCTGCGCACGCCAGGCCTGCTCGTCCTCCATGAGCATTGCCTTCATCACCTGATTGTCTGGAGGACGCTCGGGCAGGGAGATGAGGAGGGTTACTGGAGAGAGATGTTCTATGCGTACGGTCGCCTTGGGGCACGGATGGCCGAGACGCGCGCGCGGGCGATTTCGAGCGAGTACCAGCAGTTTCTGATGCCACTCAACCACCGGCTGATCAACCGGAGCCTGGGGGTGGCGGTTCACAGTGACTACGCTGCATCACAGCTGGAGGACCCGGCGGCCGGCCGACCGGTCGAGGTGATTCCGCATCATCTCTCCCCGGCGGCGTTCGATCTGGATGGCTGGGATCGACTGGAGTGTCGGCGTTCGCTCGGCCTGCCGGACGATGCATTTATCGTCTCATCGCAGGGCTTTGTGACGCAGCCAAAGCGTTTGCCGGTGGTTCTGGCAGCCTTCAAGAGGCTCTTGCGGCTGGTGCCGAATGCGCGGTATCTGATCGTCGGGGAGGATCACTGGCGGTGGCAGGTGGCCCCGCTGATCGAGCAGCTCGGGTTGCGAAACCACGTTCGATTGACCGGTTATGTGACCGGCAGAGACTTCTTCCGCTATCTGAAAGCGAGCGATGTGCTGGTCAACCTGCGTTATCCCACGGCAGGTGAGACCTCGGGGACCTTGGTGAGGAGCCTCGGCGCTGGCAAGCCGATGATCGTCAGTGATTTCGGACAGTTTGCCGATCTTCCAGAGGATGTCTGTCTGCGGGTTGCCCCGGGCGAAGGGGAGGAGGAGCGGCTGGCCGACCAGCTGCAGGCGCTGGCCTATCGTCCCCAACTCCGTGACCACCTTGCCCGACGGGCACGGGCTTGGATTCGCGAGGAGTGCACCATCGAGCGTTCGGCAGAGAGATATCTTCAGTTTGCGCGCCGACTGATCGATGAGCGCCAGGCTGGGGTGTCAGTCCCGGTCGAGACCGACTACCGGCTCGATTTTCCGGACCCTCTCCCAACCACCATCGATGCGGAGGAGGCGCTTCATTATGTTGGTGGCTTCTTTGCCGATAACCCGGAAGCACTTGACTATCTGCAGACCCACGGGAAGAGGCTGATGGAGACCCTCGCCCTCATTCCGCCCGGGAGGCCGGATCAGAAGATCCTTGAATTGAGCAGTTATCTGCAGATGCCGCCGCTGCTCCATCGGTATGGCGGCTATGGTGAAATACTGGTGACCAACTGGTGGGAGGGAGGACCGCGTCAGAAGGTGATGACGCTCCGCCACTCGGTGACCGGTGAAGAGCTCCAATACCTGATGCACAATGTTGATGTCGAGCATGATCGGCTGCCTTTCGATGATGGCACACTCGACGTGGTCGTGTGTGGCGAGCTGATCGAGCACCTGCGCGAAGACCCGCTCCAGATGCTGGTCGAGATTCAGCGTGTCTTGCGTTGGGGAGGGTTGCTGATCCTGACCACGCCAAATATCGCCTCTGCCCACAGTATCGAATCGGTTCTTGGCGGAAACAGTCCATACATCTATGGGCAATACAATCGCCGCAGTCCGGCTGATCGGCACGCACGTGAGTATACTCCGGAGGATGTCCGGGTGGCCCTGGAAGCAGGTGGTTTCGAGGTGATCAGGCTGCTGACAAAGAATATCTGGCACGACCCGCCAGAGGATCTTCTTGCCCGACTTGACCGAACCGGTATTTCCCGCGACCTGCGTGGAGACAATATCTTTGCGGTGGGTCGTAAACTGACGAGAAGAATCGAGCGGTTTCCGCGTGAACTCTACGAGTAGTCTCACGGTCGGTCAGCCTTACAAGTTCTCCAGGTCTCAAAAATGATAATTGCCGCGCACATTACCAAGAACTATCGACTCTATGACACGCCGTCAGACCGTCTCAAGGAGCTCATCTGGGCCGGGCGGCGGCGTTATCACCGCGAATTTGCGGCACTCGATGACGTTTCGATCGATGTCAAGACGGGCGAGACATTTGGGGTGATTGGACGGAATGGAGCAGGAAAATCGACCCTGCTCCAGATCATTGCCGGAGTCCTGCAGCCGACGCGGGGGAGAGTCAAAGTCGAGGGGCGGGTGACGGCACTGCTCGAGCTTGGGAGTGGTTTCAACCCTGACTATACGGGTCGGGAGAACATCATTCTGAGCGGTCAGATCCACGGCGTCAGCGAGGCCGAGATGCGGCGAAAACTGGAGGTGATCGTCCGCTTTGCCGAACTGGAGGAGTTTGTCGACCAGCCGGTCAGAACCTACTCGACCGGCATGCTGATGCGGCTGGCCTTTGCCGCGGCGATCCACGTCGACCCCGATGTCCTGATCGTCGATGAAGCGCTCTCGGTGGGTGATGTCTACTTTCAACGCAAGTCGCTCGACCGGATGGAATTCTTCCGGAAAGCGGGCAAGACGGTTCTCTTTGTCTCGCACGATCCGGGCCTGGTTCAGCGGTTCTGTGACCGAGCACTCTGGCTCGAGGGTGGGAAGACGATGATGCTCGGTGCGGCACGGGATGTCGTTACCGCCTACCAGGCCTTCTGTATCAGGCTCGAGGACAAGCGTCTGCGTGAGGCGTCACAGAGCATTGGGAATGGGCCTGCCGAGCACGAGCAGATCCTGCGGGAGCTGCGGTTGACCGGCTCACGCTGGGGCAATGGCAAGATCCGCTTTACCGGAGTCGAGATGATCGAGGATCGCGAGGGAGCCGCCTGGGTGATCCGTAGTGGTCAGCCGGTGACCCTGCGTCTCCACTACGAGTCGGATGGCTCGTATCCGGAGGCCGTCTTTGCCGTCGATATTCATCGCTATGACGGTGTCTACATCGGAACAGTCAACAATATCGACACCGCACCAACCCCACTTCCGGTTGAACCGGGCAAGGGAACGATCGAGCTGCGCCTGCCATCGGCCAGCCTTTCCTACAATGTCTATTACCTGTCACTCAAGGTCTACACTGAGAAGGGGGCACCCGACTGGCGTGATCCGGCCGATGTCCATTACCAGATGTACCAGTTCAACGTGATTACCCAACGGCACATCCACGGGTTGATCCGCTTCGAGGCGGAGTGGCGGCAGAGCAGCTGAAACCGAGCGGAGCGTGTCGAATGGTTGAGTCAAACAGAGTCCGGGAGAGTTGCCCCCGGATTGGTGGAGGACCTACTTATGCCGAAAATATGGCGTGCATTGATTCCTATCCTGGTGGTATGCCTCCTCTTGCCGGTGAGTGGGGGAGCCCAGTCCAGAGTTGCAGATCAAACCCTGATTCTGAACGGAACGATCTATGACGGAACCGGGCAGGAGCCGCGACGGGCCGATCTGCTGATAAGTGGAGACCGGGTTATTGGAGTCGGAGACTATCAGCATCCTCGCTACCGCGCCCGGGCTAAGAGAGTCATCGATGCCCAGGGAAAGGCAGTTGCGCCAGGATTCATCAACATGCTCTCCTGGGCGGTTGATGATCTGCTGGTCGATGGGCGATCGATGGGTGATCTGCTGCAGGGAGTGACGACCGAGATCTTTGGTGAGGGCACCTCGATGGGGCCGGTGAGTAAAGAGATGCGCCAGCGCCAGCTTGCGGCGCAGGGAGATATTCGGTTTCCGATCGAGTGGACAACCCTGACCGGATATCTGCGTCACCTCGAGCAGCGTGGAGTATCTTGCAACGTCGCTTCATTTATCGGGGCGACGACCATTCGCGAGCACGTGATCGGACTCGAGGATCGTCCCGCAACGCCAGTCCAGATGGAGCGGATGCGTGAGCTGGTCCGGCGAGAGATGAAGGATGGAGCGCTTGGCATCGGGTCCTCACTGATCTACGCACCGGGGTTCTATGCCTCGACTGAGGAGCTGATCGAACTCTGCAAGGTTGCGGCAAAGTATCAGGGCAAATATATCTCTCATATGCGCAGTGAGGGGAACCGTCTGCTGGAGGCGGTAGACGAGCTGTTGCGGATCGCCCGCGAGGCTGACATCCCGGCGGAGATCTACCATCTCAAGGCAGCGGGGAGTGAAAACTACCGGAAGATGGATGAGGTTCTGGCGAAGATCGAGCGGGCGCGGCAGGATGGGATGAAGATCACGGCCGATATGTACACCTACACCGCAGGATCGACCGGTCTGACCGCCTCGATGCCTCCCTGGGTGCTCGACGGCGGATATCCGGCACTCTTCAAGCGGCTGGCCGATCCGGAGACGCGGCGCCGGATTGCCCACGAGATAAGAACACCAACTGATAAGTGGGAGAATCTCTATCTCAGCGCAGGTTCGCCCGAGCGGGTGTTGCTGGTCGACTTTCGCAGTGAAGAGTTGCGCAAATATATCGGCAAGACACTCGCCGAAGTGGCCCGTCAGCGTGGTGAGGACCCGGTCGAGACGATCATGAACCTCATTCTCGCGGATCGCTCGCGGGTCGGAACGGTCTATTTCATGATCTCTGAGGAGAATATCAGCAAGCAGATGAGGTATCCCTGGGTCTCATTCGGATCGGATGCCGGGTCGATGGCGACGGAAGGTGTCTTTCTCAAGGCCTCGACACATCCCCGGGCCTATGGAAACTTCTCCCGGCTGCTTGGCAAGTATGTCCGCGAAGAGAAGGTCCTCTCGCTGACCGAGGCGATTCGCCGTTTGACCAGTCTGCCCGCCGCCAATCTCGGGCTGGAGAGGCGAGGTCTATTGCAGCCAGGCTATTTTGCCGACGTGGTCGTCTTTGATCCGGAGAAGGTGGCCGATCGGGCGACCTTCGAGAAGCCTCATCAGTATGCGGTTGGGATGACGCACGTCTTCGTCAACGGTCGCCAGGTGATCCGTGACGGGATTCACACCGGGGAGAGACCCGGTCGGGCCCTATGGGGGCCGGGAAAGGTCACCGGAGCATCACGGGGGAGACGTTAGTCATGCAGATCGCCCGCGTTGTTCAGTCGACTTCGCACCTCGACTATGTTGCACGTGTGCTCGACTCGCAGGAGACGGCTGCGGCGCCAGTCCCCGCTGATCATGCCTTCGGCCGCTTTGTCCGTAGCGGCGGGGCGGTGGGAATAATCTATAATTCACAACTGGTCAATCCTGAATTTGGCTCATACGGTCCGCGGCTGACCGCACCGCACGAGCTGAACGCGGTCTTCAGTCCGGATTTTCTGAATGAACAGGGAGTGGTCATCTCGATCCTCCTGCTTGGCTGGACCGATGGGAAGCGCTACCGTCAGGGAGTGCCGCGGGAGGTTCTGCCGGTCAACTCGCCTGTCGAGACTCTGGCTGAAGAGGAACTGCTGCAGTTCCATCGTGAGGATGGCGGGGCGCTGCGTCTGGCCTACTTTCCGACCATTGTGACCCACGCCCGGCTCTTCGCCCATCCGCTGCTCGGGTCGATCATCGACCAGCTCGATCGGCTGGTCGACGAATCGGAGCGATCACGGTTGCGAATCCTTCGTCAGACACTGGCCTGGCAGCAGACCGTCGAGGGGCTTCTCTAGCGGCTTCCTGGCATTCTGATCCACTTTCCATCGCTGAGAAGCTCGAGGCGCGTCCGGGTCTGGGGGAAGAGGGTGGCAACCTCCGGATGATCTTTCATAAATCCACGAAGTGTCCGTTCGTTGGCCGAGGCGATCTTCCAGGTACCATTCTCTCTGATCAGATACTGCTGTGAACTGATTCGTCCCTGTCTGATCTCCCGGTTGTTGAGAGTGATTGGCCGCGTGAGTTGACCAAAGATGGTAGTGGCCGCGACGGCAAAATCGCCCTGCTGCTCGATCGATCTGACCTCGATTCGTCCGATCTCCATCCGACCGAGCTTCAGGAACTCGCCGATTCGGGAGAGGCTTTCGGCGACCTCTTCGCGTGTCGATTGTTTCTGAAATGCGGAAGGCAGGGTGTCGTAGAGTTCTCCATAGCGCCCTGTCCTGAGCAGGTTGAAATATTTCTGGAGGGACATCCGGATCGCCTTTTCATTACTTGGCGAGGCCACTGGCAGGTTGGCAGTCGCAAGCATCAGAAACGTAAGAATGGTCAGCCGAAAATAGAGTTTCATCTCGACAGGATTCAGGAAATTTAATGGAGAGTCAAATCATTACACAACTGGCAAAGATGAAGGATGACTGGAATCGGCGGGCAGTCGAGAATGCCTGCTGGTATATCAATACACTGCGGATGGATCAGACCGAGGAGGAGTTCGACCAGACGGGTGCAGAGGGAGTCGCCCAGTGGATTCTGCCAGAGCTGGAGCTGCTCACCCAGCATGCCGATCCACGGACGCTGCGGTTTCTCGAGATCGGGTGCGGGATCGGACGGATGACGCGCCATCTCGCGGCCATCTTTGGGGAGGTACATTCAACCGATGTCTCGGGAGAGATGATCTCCCGCGCCCGCGCCCGACTGGCCGACCTGCCCAACGTCCATCTCTACGAGACTTCGGGAGCCGATGTCGGACCTCATCCCGACAACTGCTTCGATATCGTCTATTCCATCTTCGTCTTTCAGCACGTCCCGACAAAAGAGGCGATCAGGTCGACCCTCGTCGATGCCTGGCGCGTCCTCAAGCCTGGCGGGCTGCTCCGTTTCCAGACCAATGGGGTGACAGATCCGACTTTTCTCGTCGCGGAGAAGGATACCTGGGTGGGTGAGACATTTCCTGAGGCGGATGTACGCGACCTGGCCCGCGAGCTTGGAGCGCGTGTCGTCAGTATCTATGCGGTTGATACCCTCTACTGCTTCTCGACTCTTCGCAAGCCACGTTCCGGCGAGAACCCGGATCAGGATCGACGCCCGCTGATCGAGCATTACGGTCGGGCCGATGATCCGACCATCTCCGACATTCCGGCCGCCGGTAACGATGCCTGGCTCTCGCTGGTCGTCTCCGGATTTGATCCGGAGCTGGCTGACACCAATGAGATTCGGGTCGAGATCGACGGTCAGAGCGTCTGCCCCCGTTACGCCGGGCAGATTCGCCCTCACTATGCGAGGTCGCTTCCCGCTGCTGCCGCGAGGATGCTCTATCTCGAAGCGGCAATCCCACCGGGAATAGCCCCCGGGGCGCGATCCGTTCGTCTCATTACCAGTCCGACAATGGCTACACCCTCAATCGAGGTGAAGGTCGTTGCACCACTTCCAACCGTGACGACGATCATCTCATTTCGTAATCTGGTCGATTTTGGAACGGATATCGAGGTGACCGGGCCCAAATCGGCGATCACTCTCTGCGTGGTGGGGCTCGATGAGACGGCCAGCGTCGATAACGTCGTTCTTCAGGCCGCGGGGCTCAACCTGCGACCAGCCTACGTTGGATACGACCCGAACTTTGCCGGTTACAAGGTCGATCTCAACCTTCCACAAGGTGAGGAAAGTCTCTCCGCCGGGCCAACCAGCTTTATCCTGATCTTCAAGGGGGTGGCTTCTGCTCCACTCCTCATCGATCTGCACTTGGCTGATTGAGCAGCCTGACACTGATCGAGCCACTACGTCATCTGCCGGTATTGACTGGTGAGCAGGATAGCTCTGCCATCACCAGGCAGGCGTCTACTTTCGCTTCCTGGCCGGCGATGCCTTTTTCGCCGGTGCCGCCTTCTTCGCTGCTGCCGCTTTGCCGGCGGGAGCTGCTTTCTTTGCCGGAGCCGCCTTCTTCGTCGCCGCCGCTTTCTTGACTGGAGCAGCCTTCCTGGTCGGAGCGGCTTTGGTCGCCGAAACCGTCTGCCCGACCGAGGCCGCTCGCCTCGCGGAAGGCGACTTCCTGACCGACTCCTCTGCGGCGATGAGGCTTACAATCCCGTCGATACTTCGGAAACCGCAGCCCTCATCGGTACAGTACTTCGTCGTCTCGTCCATCTTTGCATTATACTTTTCGAGCAGAAATGGCTTCTGACACTGCGGGCAGGCCTCTTGCACCGGCTTGTCCCAGTAGACGGTTTCACATTTCGGATACTCGGAGCATCCATAGAAATATTTCCCTCGCCTCGACTTCCTGACCAGAATCTCCCCGCTGCAACCATCCCGTGAACAGGGAACACCGGTTGTTTCACGCTTGATGAACTTGCATTCAGGGTAGTTTGAGCAGGCGGTAAAGTCACCGTATGGACCCTGTCGGATCGCCAGTCGCTGACCGCATTCCGGACAGTCCTCATTGATTGGGACTGGTGCCGCAACGGCGCCGGTCTTGGTGATCCGCCGGGTGTTCTTGCATTCCGGATACCCGGTGCAGGCCAGAAACTGTCCAAAGCGGCCCCGCTTCAGACTCATTCCGCGCCCGCATTTCTCACAGGTCTCATTAGCGTAGGGGTTCTCCGCCGCCGCCTCCGGATCGATCTCACCGTTGGTAATGGCGGCTTTCGGCTTTGCCAGATCACGTGTCGATTTGCACTCCGGATAGTTGGTGCAGGCGAGAAACTGGCCAAAGCGGCCGAACTTGATCGCCATTTTCGAACCGCACTTCTCGCAGACCTCGTCGGTAACTATCTCCTGACGCTTCACATCACGCATCTGCTCCTGGGCAGCCTTCAGATCGACAGTAAATTTGTCGTAGAAGCCACGCAGCGCAGTTGTCCACTTCATCTTTCCGTCTTCGACCTCGTCGAGCTCCTCCTCCATTCGTGCCGTATACTCGACATTGAAGAGGTCGGCAAAGCTCTGCACGAGCAGGTCGTTGACAATGATGCCAAGCTCGGTCGGGTGGAAGCGGTTCTCGAGCTTCTCGACATACTCACGATCCTGGATCACGCTCATGATCGAGGCATAGGTCGAAGGGCGACCGATTCCTTTCTCTTCGAGCGCCTTGACGAGGGTCGCTTCAGTGTAGCGTGGCGGTGGGTCGGTGAAATGCTGATTCGGGGTGAGCGTGTTGAGCTGCAGCTGCTCCCCCTTGGTCACCTTGGGCAGCTTTGCCGCCCGCTCGTCGTCATCCTCATCCTTCTCGTCCTTGCCCTCTTCATAGACGGCGAGGAACCCATCAAACTTGACGACCGAGCCGGTCGCGCGGAAGAGGTATCCCTCACCCGCCGCAATGTCGATCGTCGTCTGATCGAAGATCGCCGGCATCATCTGTGACGCGACAAAACGCTGCCAGATCAGACGGTAGAGGGCCAGCTCATCCTTGTTCAGGTAGGCCCCGACCGATTCCGGTGTCCGCTCCGCTGCGGTTGGCCGGATCGCTTCGTGGGCATCCTGGGCATCCTTCTTCGAACGATAATGGATCGCCTTCTCGGGAAGGTACGGGGCACCATACTGACTGGTGATAAAATCACGAACCTCGCCCAGCGCACTATCCGCGACCCGGGTCGAGTCGGTACGCATATATGTGATCAGTCCGACCGCACCCTCTTTGCCAATCTCTATTCCTTCATAGAGCCGTTGCGCAATCTGCATGGTCTTTTTGGCCGAAAAACGGAGTTTGCGCGAGGCCTCCTGCTGCAGTTTCGAGGTGATGAAAGGGGGAACCGGATTCCGCTTCTTCTCCCTGGTCGAGACCTCCCGGACAATGTAACTCGCACCTTTCAGATCCTTGAGGATCTTCTTTGCCGTCTCCTCATTCCCGATGTGGAATTCGTTCTTTCGGACTCCCTCATCGAACCCGGAGGTCTTGACGGTCTTCTCGCCGATCTTGTAGAGCCGGGCATCAAAGGCCGGGGGGAGTACTGCGGAGAGGTTGGCGATCAGCGACCAGTATTCGGTCTTGACAAAGGCCTGGATCTCCCGCTCGCGCTCAACCACCAGGCGTACGGCAACCGTCTGGACCCTTCCAGCCGAGAGTCCGCGACGAACCTTGTCCCAGAGCAGGGGACTGACCTTGTACCCGACCAGCCGGTCAAGCACTCGCCGGGCCTGCTGGGCGTCGACCAGCGACTCGTTGATACTGCCCGGATTCTTGAAGGCATCCTGAATCGCCGACTTCGTGATCTCGTTGAACATGACCCGGTAGATCGACTTCTTCGATTTCCCGCGACCTCCACCAACCACGTCGGCAATGTGTCGGCCGATTGCCTCACCCTCACGATCAGGGTCGGTTGCAATGTAGATGGCCTCAGCATCCTTCGCCGCCTCGCGGATCTCCTTGACGACCTTCTCCTTACCGGGCATCACTTCATAAGTCGGTTCGAAATCGTTCTCTGGATCCACCCCCAGCCCCTTCTTGGGCAGATCCTTGATATGCCCGACCGAGGCCAGAACCTTGTAATCCTTACCAAGATATTTGTTGATGGTCTTTGCCTTCGATGGCGACTCGACGATGACCAGTGATTTTGACATATTGTTTACCGTTCCCAACCGTCTGGCCAGCCGATCCGCCATCGGCCGGTCAGACGAATATCCTTAATATTGGACACTCCTGAAAGAATATTGGACACTCCTGAAAGGGAGATGAAATACCACGAACCTGCTCCCAAGTTCAAGTAAGGAGACTTTGGCAAAGAGAGTGGGGAGGGTCAACCCGCGAATAATGGCCTCCTTCGCGGGGCAGCATTGGCGCAATTCCAGCTGATCGGGATTTAGAGGGAGGGGGGGGAGTCCTGCTCCTCAACCGCTGACTCGAGCGCCTGCTCGAGGGTAAAGACGCCTTCATAGAGTGCCTTGCCGATAATCAGGCTGTCGACCCCAAATGGCTCGAGTCTGCTGACGGCAGTGATATCGTCGAGTGATGCAACACCACCCGAGGCGGTCACCTTGAGGCCACTCGCTTCGGCAATCTCCCTGGTCGTGTCGACATTGATACCAACCAGCATTCCATCACGCGCGATATCGGTGTAGACAACCCGGTCGATTCCCATCTCCGCCACTTTCTGGGCGAAATCGATCGCCTCGAGCTGCGAGAACTTCTCCCAGCCGCGCAGGGCAACTTTTCCATCACGTGCATCGATCCCGACGATGACGGTCGATCCGTATTCGCCGACGATGTGCTCAAGCAGAACCGGGTTCTCGATCGCTGTCGTTCCGATGACGATTCGCGTCACTCCCAGATCGTCAAGTCGACGAACATCATCCTTTGTCCGCACACCGCCACCAAACTGGACCGGAATGCTTACCTCGTAAAGGATCTGTTCGAGGGCTTTTAGATTCTTCGTGTCGTTCTGGTTGAGGGCGCCATCAAGGTTGACGACATGCAGCATCTCCGCGCCTGCGTCAACCCAGCGCCGCGCCATACTTGCCGGATTCTCTGAATAGACAGTCTCAGCGGTGACCTGACCCTGCGTAAGTCTGACGCAGCGCCCACCGCGCAGATCGATGGCTGGAATGATAATCATGCGGATGAAAAGATTTGTTGTTGGTTATTCTCTCGGTCGAACCGATCCGTCGACCCTTGCCCTATCACCGAAATCTGGTCATCAGTACCGGACGATCGCTGCTGCCTCCAAGAAAGACCACTCAGGCAGAGCAGAGGATCATTTGGCAGATCGACCACTCGCGGAACAGATAATTGCACGCTTCGTGAGGTCTCCACTCCTTCGACACGCCACCTCCGTCCTGTTGGGAAGAGGGCTAACCGGAGAGAGAGACTGCAGGCGCTGCGTCGACCAAAATGGCCACTGCGCAGTTATAGATACTACTCATCCCGCCAATTGAATCAAGTAAAATCAGCAATTTCGACAAATGATCCTTCCGCGATGGGGCATTCCCCAGTGGCGGTAAAGTGGGAGCGCTCAGGAAATCATCACCGGCCAGTCCCGGCTTGCAGGAGATTGGATCAATAATTTTCAGGCTGTTCAAGCACCGCACCGCACTTTTCAATTCTTTCTTTAACCTTGTAATCTTCGCGCCGTGCACCCTTTGACAGGTCTAATCAGAGCCCCTAATATAGAAAATTGAATAATCAGATGTCAGATCTCTTCAAGAAGTAACTTCAACGACCAATTTTGAGGTATAACCTGATTCAGCCAGAGAGCATATCGTTAGAGGTCACGGCAAGTAACTAGCAGGGAACGTTGTTCGACATTTTGGCAGGAGTGTACAAAAGATGGCAACATTGGGTCAGGAGCTGAAAAGAAGGCGTGAGGAAAAAGGGATCAGCATTCAGCAGATCGCCGCCAAGACGCTGATCGGGATTCGATTCCTCCAGGCGATCGAGACTGACGATTATGGCACTCTGCCAGGTGGGGTCTTCAACCGTGCATTTGTTCGCAAGTTTGCGGCCATGGTTGGAATGGATGAGGCAGCGGCGCTCCAGCTTTACGAGGAACAGGTAAACCTGCAGGGCCTCGACACCGCGCCGGTGTATGAGATGGGTGTCGAGAATTGGGATCCGCCCCAGACAACTGGAAATGGTCTTCTGATCAGCCTGGGCGTCCTCATTCTGCTCTCGGTTGGCGCATGGTTTGCCTATAACTATCTCTATACCGCCAAGGCGCCTTCCACCGAAGTGACCCCGGAAAGAGAGCCCTCCTCACCGACCAACTCTGCGCCGATTGCCGGTCTCGAAGTTACGCCATCTCCTTCTCCATCTCCCACGCCGATGGCGGAAGAGAAGCCTCCTGAAGGTCTTCAGCTGAGGATCGAGACGGTCTCAGCATCCTGCTGGATGAGGATCGTTCGTGATGCCGAGCCGGCCGAGGAGTCGACCCAGTTGCCCGGTTCGACGATCGAATTTACCGCCCGTGAGAAGATGGTTGTCAGCCTCGGCAACCTCCCCTCCCTTCGTGTCACGATCAATGGCCGAACGCTCAACCCGGCAAAGGTGCTCAAGTCCCCACGCAATGTCGTGCTCTCAAATCTTATTCTGACGCGCGAGAATTACCTCAATTATGTCGACTGAGGCGGTGACAAGACCTCTATCTTCTGTTGGCCTCCTGATATCGAATTATGTTGACTGACAACCTCCCAGATGCACTTACTTTTGACGATGTTCTGCTGATTCCGGCCTACTCCGGCGTCCTGCCGACGGAGACCGATACGACAACCATGCTGACCCGGCGGATCCGGCTCAACATTCCGGTGATCAGTTCGGCGATGGATACGGTGACCGAGTCGCCAATGGCCATTGCCATTGCACAGCAGGGGGGACTGGGGGTCATTCACAAGAACATGCCGATCCAGTCGCAGTTTGACGAGGTCGACAAGGTGAAACGATCCGAGTCAGGGATGATTGTCGATCCGGTAACGATCACCCCCGACAAGCAGATCCGCCAGGCACTCGAGTTGATGAAGCGGTACAAGATCTCAGGAGTCCCGATTGTTCAGGAGGGGGGGCGTCTGGTCGGAATTCTGACCAATCGTGATCTGCGCTTTGAGACCCGGCTCGACCTGCCGATCCATGAAGTCATGACCAGGGAGAACCTGATCACCGTGCCAGTAGGGACGACGCTGCGTGAAGCCGAGGGAATTCTGCAGAAGCATCGCGTCGAGAAGCTCCTGGTCGTAGATGACAACTATCATCTCAAGGGGCTCATCACGGTCAAGGATATTCAGAAGGCGATCAAGTATCCATTTGCCGCCAAGGACGAGTTTGGGCGGCTCCGGGTGGCGGCGGCGATTGGGGCGACGGGAGACTATCTGGAACGGGCGGCAGAGCTTGTCCGGGCCCGCGTCGATCTTCTGGTCGTCGATACTGCGCACGGCCACAGCTCACGGGTCATCGAGGCGGTGCGGACAGTCAAGCAGAGATTTCCGGAGGTCGATCTGATTGCGGGAAACATCGCGACAGGTGAGGGTGTGCGTGCCCTGATCGATGCCGGTGTCGATGCCGTCAAGGTTGGTATCGGACCGGGGTCGATCTGTACGACCCGGGTCGTCAGCGGTGCCGGTGTTCCGCAGATCACGGCAATCAGTGATTGTGTCAAGGCTGCCCGAGGGACTGGTGTTCCGGTTATTGCCGATGGGGGCATCAAGTTTTCAGGAGACATCACCAAGGCGATCGCCGCCGGCGCCGATGTCGTCATGATCGGCTCACTCCTTGCCGGTACCGATGAGTCTCCGGGGGAGATCATTCTCTACCAGGGGCGCAGCTTCAAGTCATACCGAGGGATGGGCTCTCTCTCGGCAATGAAGGAGGGCAGCAAGGATCGTTATGGTCAGGAAGGGCAGGAGCAGGAGTCGAAACTGGTTCCGGAGGGAATCGAGGGGCGGGTCACCTACAAGGGCTCTCTGGCGGCGCTCATCGGCCAACTGGTTGGTGGACTCCGTGCCGGAATGGGCTATACCGGTTGTGCGACAATTCCGGAGCTCCAGAACAATGCCCGCTTCATTCGGATCACAGCCGCCAGCCTCAAGGAATCCCACGTTCACGACGTGATCATTACCAAGGAGGCTCCCAACTACCGCGTCGAGTAGGTTGTCACGACAGCGGTGAGCCTCAAGAGAGCTGAAGGGAGAATCCCAGGTGGGATCCTCCCTTTTTTGTGCAGAGTAATAGGACTTACAGGGCTTATTGGTCCCATAAGTCCTACCGGTCTCAGTCCTTCTTCGCCTTTGGTCGCATGTTTGCCGCCAGGACCTTCTTTCTCATACGGATTGTTCGCGGCGTGATCTCGACCAGCTCATCCTCAGCGATGTACTCGATAGCCTGCTCAAGAGTCAGTTCGCGAACCGGTACCAGCCGGAGTGCATCATCAGCTGACGAGGCACGCATATTGGTCAGTTTCTTTTCGCGAATGATATTGACATCGAGATCGACATCACGAGAATTCTCCCCGACGATCATCCCCTCATAGACCTGGATTGACGGTTTAACAAAGAGTTCACCGCGTTCCTGGAGATTGTAAATGGCATAGGCGGTTGTCTCACCATACCGGTCGGCGACAAGGCTTCCGGTCCCGCGACCGGCAAGCTCGCCCTGCCAGGTGCCCCAGCGCAGGAAGATGGTGTTGAGGAGTCCGGTTCCCTTGGTCTCGGTCAGAAATTCGTTTCGGAAGCCGATCAGGCCCCGCGAGGGAATTTCAAACTCCATCCGGACGCGGCCATGGCCGTGATTGATCATCTTCGCCATCGTCCCCTTGCGGCGCCCCATTGCCTCAGTGACGACACCGATGAACTGATCCGGAACATCGATCACCGCCAGTTCGATCGGCTCGTGGAGCTGACCATCGATCCGCTGGGTGACCACCTGTGGTCGCGAGACCTGGAGTTCATACCCTTCGCGCCGCATCTGCTCGATGAGGATTGCGAGCTGAAGCTCGCCGCGTCCGGAGACACGGAAACTGTCCGGAGATTCGGTCTCCTCGACCCGGATGGCCACGTTGGAGAGGAGCTCACGATCGAGTCGCTCGCGCAGCTTGCGGGAGGTGACGTGCTGTCCATCCTTGCCGGCAAATGGTGAGGTATTGACGCCAAAGATCATGGAGATGGTCGGTTCATCGACCTTGATTCGCGGGAGTGGCCGCGGATCGATCGCCGAAGTGATCGTGTCGCCGATATTGATCCCTTCGATGCCGGCGAGAGCGATGATGTCCCCCGGGGATCCGGCTTCGATCGGCACCTGTTTCAATCCTTCAAAAGTGTAGAGCTGGGTAATCCTGGTCTTGGTCAGCTTGCCATCGATCTGGCAGACGCTGACCTGATCGCCGACGGCAATATTACCGTTGAAGATTCGCCCGATCGCCAGGCGACCGACATACTCACTGTAGTCGAGATTGGCGACCAGGATCTGGAGCGGGTGCTCCTGGCTGGCAACCGGCGCAGGAATGGTCTTCAGTATCTGGTCGAAGAGAGGACGCAGGTCGCTGCTCTCTTCTGACAGTTCGTGTTTGGCGATACCGTCGCGGGAGATTGCATAGAGGATCGGGAAGTCGATCTGTTCGTCGCTGGCATCGAGATCGATGAAGAGGTCATAGACTTCATTGATCACCTCTTCCGGGCGGGCATCCTGGCGGTCGATCTTGTTGATGACGACAATGACCGGCAGCTTCTGTTCGAGCGCCTTGGAGAGAACGTAACGTGTCTGCGGCAGAGGCCCTTCCGAGGCATCAACAAGCAGCACGACACCATCGGCCAGCTTCAGGACCCGTTCGACCTCTCCGCCGAAGTCGGAGTGGCCGGGGGTATCGAGAATATTGATCTTTGCTCCGCCGTACCTGACGGAGGTATTTTTGGCCATGATGGTGATCCCGCGCTCGCGCTCGAGATCCATGGAGTCCATGACGCGTTCGACAATCCGCTCGTTTGAACGAAAGAGTCCGGACTGCTTGAGCATGGCGTCGACCAGTGTGGTCTTGCCGTGGTCGACGTGGGCGATGATCGCGATGTTCCGCAGTTCTTCGCGGCTCGAAGTGGAAAGATTCATAAGTTGATTAGTTTCTCGCTGATTTCCTTCAACCCAATGCGGGTGAGTAATGGGTCAGTAAACTCAATGTTATACCATGCAAGGGGGGGCTCGCCATCGGTCCGCGAGAAAAATCTGTTCAGCCGGAGCTTCCGTTTGACTCTGAGGCTTTCGCTTCGTATGTTCTAAATCAGATACCCTGTTGATGGTTGGCGAGATGATACCGGGTCGGCGAGCGCGTCGGTCACGGAATAACGGGCTGGTCTCCCCCGGTTGAGACGGGGGGAGCGCAGAGGCCGGGAATAGAAAGCCGGATGAAGAAAGCCGGAAGAAGAAAGCCGTCGGAAACGAGAATGAATGCAGGGTGATTTGAGGTATCAGGTCATGGCTGACGTAATAAAATGTGTACGTTGCGGGCATAAGCTGCCCGGATTGGACAAGGCCCCGTTTGGCGGAACGCTCGGGCGCCGGATCCATGAACAGGTCTGTATGGCGTGCTGGAAGGCATGGGTAGCGACACAGAACCAGCTCATCAACCACTACGGATTGAGCACCATCAATCCGGAGCATCAGCAGTTTCTGATCAACAATATGGAGTCGTTCCTTTTTGGCCAGGGATTGCAGACCCAGATCGATACGACTCTTCAGGGCACCATAACCCACTGACGACACCTCTCGAACCGAATCGAGTTTCGGCCCTCTGAAAGTGTAGAGTGGTGCGGCGGCCTCTGTCCGGTTCCGGCAGCGGCTCCTCCTGCCAAACGAGCGCTAATTGACAAGGAATTGGTAGCATAATATCTTCTTCCGTGAATGTTCGTCGCCGCTCGATGTCACAAATGCGAAGGCCGGCACGACGGAGAAGCGGAGTGCAGGGGGTATTGTGAGATGAAAGATGAGAAGCTGTTCGGTGTGGTACCCGAGGATGACAACGATATCCGGCTGATCGAGGATCTCTCGACTTTGCAGGGGTATGAGCATCGACCGGGAGGCATCTGGTTTGAGATGCGCTCGCTGTTTCGCGATATTCTCTTTGCCGGACTGGTCGCGGTACTGATAGTTGTCTTTGTCATCCAGCCGGTGCGCGTAGAGGGGCAGAGCATGATGCCCAAGCTTCACGATCAGGACCGGATCTTCGTCAACAAGTTCATCTATCCGCTCCGTGAGTGGCTGGGGGATCAGACCCCGATCAGGCGCGGTGACATTGTCGTTCTCCTCTATCCCAACGATCCATCGAAGTCCTACATCAAACGTGTCGTCGGTCTGCCCGGTGAGCAGATCGAGATACTGGATGGCAAGCTCTATGTCGACAACGAACTGATCGAGGAGCCCTATCTCGATGAGGAGTATCTCTCGCGCGATTCGACCCCGGGGCCGGTCGACATCAACGCGCATCACTATTTCGTAATGGGAGACAACCGCAACAACAGCAGTGACAGCCGGAGCTGGGGGCTGGTTCCCGAGAAATACATCTATGGTAAGGCGATCTTCCGCTACTACCCTTTTCTGCCCTTTGAACGGGTCGGGAAGTTGCATTGACCGACCTGGATGGTCAGACAGCAGGGGCGGATAGGATCGGTTGCCGGCGCGGAAGGCGATATGCCTCCGCGCTTTTGACTGTCTGATGGCGATAGGTCTGCCACCTGCCGTGAGGCAGTCTCCGGATATCAAATGGAATTGATCGATGACAGATTGAGACGGTTGCGCGATCTGGCGCCGGTGGGGCGTCTGCTGTTACTTGCCTGGATGACCGGGCTGATCTGGCTTGCCTTGACCGGAGTCGTCCAGGAGCAGCTTCGTTTGATTGAGTGGGCCGAGTCGGGTGGGGAGTTCTACCGAAGTCTGCGCGGGGGAAGATGGTCGACCGGGTCGGTGCTCTTCCGTCAGGCACTCGAGGCTGTCCGTCCTTCAGCGATGCTGGTCCTCTTCGTTGCGGTTGTTCATACTCCGGCACTGATCTGGCTTGCCGGCATCTTCGATAGCCGCCTCTTGAGTGGTCGGAGCGGACGTTACGGTGGAGTCGGCGCCATGCTCAGACAGGACTACGCGGGAACCCTCTCGTGCGTGCTGCTGATCTTGATCATCTCACTTGCCGTGCAGATTCCGTTGCTTTTCGTGCTGATGGGGACGTTGCGTGATCCGGTGATCGCCCCATTCTTGCCGCTGCTGCCATTACCGGTCTTTGCGGTCCTGATGGTGCTGGTGAGCGGAGTTCTCTTCGGTCTGCGTCCCGCGTCAGCCGTCCTGCTCAATCTGTTATCGCTCGTATCGCTGCTCGCCCTGCCGCTCGTCATCCGGGCGGCGTCGATGGTCTGTACCTCGCCACTGCTGATCGTTCTGCTGGTCTTCCTCCTGCGTGACCGAATCGATGATCTTTTGCGCCATCGTCGCTCACGCCAGTCGTTCCGGCATAATCTTGAAGTCTCGACGCTCAACCCGGCCGATGCGTCAGCCCACTACAATCTCGGGTTGCTCCATCTCCAACAGGGTGATCTGGCGAGTGCAAAGGAGTCATTTACGCGCGCGGTCGAGATCGATCGGCGTGAGGTAGATGCTCATTACCAGCTTGGGCTGATGGCCCGCGATGAGAAACGGCTCAACGAGGCGCTCACCCACTTTGGACAGGTAATCGACCAGGATCCGGCCCACGCCCAGCATGAGGTATGGCGTGAGGTAGGGCAGTTGTACTATGCTGCCGGGCAAGATAATGACGCACTGGAGATGCTCGACCGATTTCTGCGCCAGCGTCCGTCCGATGCAGAGGGGCGATACTGGCGCGGAATGGTTCTCGCACGGCTCGAACGGCATGATGAGGCGAGTGAGGAGATGCGCCAGTGCATCGAGGCGGTGCGAACCTCACCGAGCTACAAATATCGACAGGAGCGGCGCTGGCTGACCCTGGCGGAGAACTTTCTTCGCGAGCGCCGTTGAGCAGGGTTGGCCCGGCAGACAGAGTTCGGCTTGTCTGATTCAGCGCCGGGTGAGACGCCTGACAAATCTTTCTAACGGCAATTGGGCCGAGTCGCCCGGGAGGCGACGGATACCATTATTTTTGAACAAAGGAGAGGCATGAGTAGAACCGGTATTTTGGCATTGGAGGACGGGCGAGTGTTCCGCGGCGAGGCTTGGGGCGCTGATGGTGAGCGGTTTGGTGAGATTGTTTTCAATACCTCGCTGATGGGATATCAGGAGATTCTGACCGATCCCTCCTATGCCGGCCAGATTGTGACCATGACCTATCCGCTCATCGGGAACTATGGAGTCAACCCCGATGATATCGAATCGCGACGACCATTTGCCGAGGGTTTCATCGTTCGTGAATATTCCGAGATTCGTTCAAACTGGCGATCGTCTCTCTCGCTTGATGACTATCTGAAACAGAATGGGATTGTGGGACTCTCCGAAATCGATACGCGAGCCCTGGTGCGCCACATTCGGGAGAAGGGGGCCATGCGTGGATGTCTCTCCTCGATCGACACGGATGAGGCGAGTCTGGTCAACAAGGCCCGTCACGCACCGCAGATGCTGGGGCGTAACCTGGTCGATGTGGTGACCTGCGCGCAGCGCTACGATTGGCCGAATGCTGATCTTGATCGTCCAGTATCCGCCCACAGCCTCGATCCTCTCCTCGCCGTCCGGGAGAGGATGGCCCAGATGCGACAGGCGGGAGAACGTCCCTTCCGGGTGGTTGCCTTCGACTTTGGAATCAAGTTCTATATTCTGCGCTATCTCGAGGCCTTTGGCTGTGAGGTGACTGTGGTGCCCGCCCGGACGAGCGCCGAGGAGGTGCTGGCTCTCTCACCGGATGGAATCTTTCTCTCCAATGGCCCCGGTGATCCAGCTGCTCTGCCAGAGATTGTGGCGACGGTTCGGGCACTTATCGGACGGGCTCCGATCTTTGGAATCTGTCTTGGACACCAGATCCTGGCCCTGGCTGTCGGGGGAAAGACCTACAAACTGAAGTTTGGCCACCGTGGCGGCAATCAGCCGGTCAAGAACCTCCTTACCGGGACGATCGAGATCACCTCTCACAACCATGGTTTTGCGGTTGATCCGCAGAGTCTGGATTCGTCACAGATCGAGCTGACCCATGTCAATCTCAATGATGGCTGTCTGGAGGGGCTTCGCCACCGTGAACTTCCACTCTTCTCGGTTCAGTATCACCCTGAGGCGGGGCCGGGGCCGCACGATGCAACCTATCTCTTTGAAAACTTCATCACTCTCATGCGGGAGGCACGCCGGAAGTGATCCCGAAGCGGACGCGGCAATATTTTCTTTAACGGCTGACACAATTTTTACATCCTGCCCGGCTATGATCGTTTTTTGATGACTCCCCGTCGAATGGGAAGTCAGAAGGCAGACGATCAGTCAAGGGCCAGTAAGGCCCGGCAAGGGAGTAGATGGCGTGCCAGGTTCACTGACAGAGCAGATCAATGACCGGACAGGCGGGGGGGATGCTCCCCCAAGCGGTCTTGGAGGGGGCGGCGGCGGCGGTCGTCGCGACTTCGAGCAGGAACGCAATCCTCCACCGGAGGGATATCGTATCGGCATCTGGCTGGCAGTCGCCAGTATGTCGATTCTCTTCATCTCGCTCAATGTCCTCTATTTTTACAACCAGGCGGGACGCAAGCCGATCGTCATGCCCGGAGTTCT
>CAIOZW010000120.1 GCA_903862855.1 uncultured Acidobacteriota bacterium | reverse complement strand
TTTCAGCGCCAACTCACAGATCGTCCGCGCCGTGATCGGATCGAGTCCGGCCGTCGGTTCATCATAAAAGATTATCTTCGGGTTTCCGACCAGCGCCCGCGCAATGCCAACCCGGCGCCGCATGCCCCCGGAGAGCTCGTTGGGCATCTTGAGTACGGCATCTTCCAGATCGACAAAGCGAAGCATCCGCAAGACGACCGGTTCGATTCTCTCTTCAGCCACTCCCTGCTCGCGCAGCCGATAGGAGACGTTATCATAGACGTTGAGGCTGTCGAAGAGGGCTCCCTCCTGGAAGACCATCCCGATCTTGCTGCGGATCCCCATCATCTGCTCTTCGGAGCGGTTGGTGATCTCCTCACCATCGATAAAGATCTGTCCGGCATCTGGTTTGATCAACCCGAGGGCGAGACGCAATATGGTGGACTTTCCAGTCCCGGAACCTCCCATGACAATCTTGGATTCACCGTGCCGAACAGCAAAGCTGACTCGGTCGAGGATCACCCGGTCACCAAAGGCGAGGGAGACCTCCTTGAATTCGATCGCGTTGTGATGAAAGTTCCCCATACTGTTAGTTTGGCTGCAGCAGCAGCGAGATGATGATCTTCGAGAGAAGAAAATCGGAAGCAATGACCAGGATCGAAGCGGCAACCACCGACTGGGTCGTCGAGCGCCCGACACCGACGGTTCCACCGGTAGTGCTCAAGCCCTTGTAGCATCCGACCAGAGCAATGATAAAACCGAAGACCGTCGGCTTGATGAGTCCGCCGATCAGCTCATTGAGATCGACGGCATCACGCGCCGAAGCCAGGTAGACCGATGCTGGCTGGTGGAGCAGGGTGACCGAAATGAGCAGCCCCCCAAGTGTTCCGACGAGATCACAGATGACGGTCAGTGCCGGAGCCATGACCACGAGGGCCACGATACGGGGAGCCACCAGCTTCTTGATCGGATCGGTTCCAAGCGCACGCATCGCGTCGATCTGCTCGCTGACAAGCATCGATCCCAATTCGGCGGCTATCCCGGATCCAACGCGGCCGGCAAGCATGAGACAGGTCAGCACCGGGCCAAGCTCTCGGATGAGACTGGTCGTCACGAGTTGTCCGGTAACGGTCTGGACACCAAATTTCTGCAGCGTATTGGCCGTATTGAGCGCCAGCACCATACCGGTAAAGGTTCCGGTGAGCAGGACGATCGCGAGGCTGCCAAAACCGAGAATGTCCATCTGCCGGATTATCTCGCCACCATAACGTGGAGGCCGGGCAAGACTGCGTGCAGTTCTGCCCACCAGCAAGGTCATTTCCTGGATCTGATAGATGGTGTTAAACAGTAGATTCATCGATCAAGGTAGAATGCCGTTATCAAATCGTCTTCAGGCTTGAGAGGAGTGGAGATCGTTGGGACGGAAGGGCCTCCATTCCTGCTCTCTTTTGAGAACAAGATATAATGCTCATTTTGCGAATGGAGGTCAAGCGATAACAGCGGCGCCTCATTCGATTCCACTTCGTCTACCTGGGCAATCGCATTATGAGTTGAGAGATTGTTCCACCTCCCAGCCGCAGCACGTAGCCTCATCTCATCCTCGATGGCGTCCTCCTTATCCGCTGCCGATTGCTGACTTACCAACTCAGGTAGCGAATGATCATACACTGCGGTCAGAGGTAGGTTGACTCAACAGGGTCTGTCTCGAAGCCGGGGTACGTTTAGAGGTGGTCCGCAAACCGCCGCTCCTTCGCGCCTTCGCGTCTTCGCGTGAGGCCTCGAGGAAGCCACCGGTCAGAGAGATCTCACGAAGCCATTATGATGGCTGGAAGGTAAATGCAATTGTACGCTTCGTCTACCTGGGCAATCACAATATGTATTGAGAAGATTCTCCACACTCCATCCAGATTCTGCAGGCAGGAAGTATCATGCTTCAAATAACACTGGGTAAATCTGGACACCGTCGACTCAGGCAGTTTCGTCTGACCGTCGATCTCGACTTAGGCCGGACCAGACCGGCGCAGCGAGTATGGAGTGAGCCATGCCCGGCTGACCGTTGGATGGGGGTGCGGGTCATTTGACAATCCTCTGGCGAGTCAGCCAATCGATCGCCCGCAACACCTGACGGTCACTCTTGAGTAGATACTGCTCGGCGGTCGCAATGCCTTGGGCCGCACTGATCATCTCTGCACGGATCTGCCGATCGACATATTCCCACCTGCTCTCGAGCAGCGCACTGGTAATCTGCCACTCCGGATGTTTCTGAACAAACTCGCGAAAGCGTCGCCGGACGAGCCCGGTCACCTGATAATCCTGGCTTGGCAGGCGTTGATCGGCACTGCTTTTCCTGATCTCCCATTCGACCAGATCGGGGATCAGCCCCGCGCCTGCCTGACGGGCAAACTGAAAGCAGGCATCGCGGAGGCTGATGACCACCTCTTCATTCCTGACAACCTGGTCAGGAGAGATCCCGCCGGTCGCCACACTCTCTCTGCGCAACGGTGGTGTTGACAGTGGGCGAGTGGTGGAAGATCTTTCGAGACTCGACAATTCATAGTCGTAGAGGCTGACATCCTTGTAGGAGCGCTGGATCGAACGACCTTGCGGGGTGAAGTATTTCGCCGTAGTCAGGACCAGCCCGGTTCCACTCCGCAGCCGGTAGACTGTCTGAATAAGACCTTTTCCGAAGCTCTGTTCACCAAAGATCCGGGCACGCCCCTGATCCTGCAGCGCCCCGGCAAATATCTCAGATGCTGAAGCAGTTCCCTTGTCGATCAACAGGGCAAGGGGCATTCTCTCCGGCCGCTGGTTCTCAGAGACAAGGCTGCGCCGAGAAAACTCCTCTTCCCGACCACGAATTGAGACGATCTCTTTGCCCGGAGCGAGAAATATCTCAGAGACCTGAATCGCCTGCATCAAAAGTCCCCCCGGATTACGGCGGAGATCGAGCAACAGTCGCTCCATTCCCTGCTCCTGCAGTGCAACAATTGCCCGGCGAAGCTCATTGGAGGTCTCCTGGTTGAATCCTCCTGAAAGATTGATGTACCCGATTCCCGGCCTGATCAGGAATGAGTAACGAACCGACTGGTAGGGTACCTCATTGCGCTCAATCCGGAAGGTCTGCTGGCGCGTTGTTGCAGCTCGCTCGATGGTGATTGCAACGGGCTCATCGCGCTCGCCGCGCACCCTCGTGATAAGATCCGTCTCATTCAGGGTGAGGACTGAGCCATCGTTGACCCTGACGATCTGATCCCAATACCTCATACCTGCGCGATCGGCCGGCATACCTGGAATGACTTCGACGATATAGAGTCGACCATTCCGCTGAACAACCCCCGCCCCGATACCGTTGTAGCGGCTGTTCTGCTCATTCATCATCTCGGTGAAGTCAGAGCGTTTGTAGAAGCCGGAATGCGGGTCCAGGGTATGAAGCATCCGGTTGATTGCCTTCTCGGTCAGATCCTCCCAGAGGATCGACTTGACGTGGTACTCATCAATCAGATCGACCACCTGGGCATAGCTGATGACAACCGGATTTTCAGAGATGCTGTTGCCGGGTGGGTCGATCACCGGGGCTCCCTGGTAGATGCGCCCCCCGACCGCCGCCAGCAAAATGAGCAGCAGTCCTCCCCAAGCCTCGAATCCTCCTCGCAGGCTGGTGAGCAGCGGCTGCACGACCTTCCAGTGTTGATCAGCTAACTTCACTGTCGAATTCCTACTACCCAGATTTGTGGGTGCACGCCGATCACCCGGTAAATGGGATCACCGGCTTATCTCTCCGCAAAACGAAGATGCACATCGTAACACCACCAACGAGAATGCCCCAGATGAGTGGATTTGCCGGAACACCGCCCGGTCCGGCAAGACCGGTGCGGTTGGCAATCTCGAGAAAGAATGTCACACCCGTCGAGATGATGATCGTGACCGAAGTAGAACGTGCATCTACACGTGGCAGATAGAGTCCGGCAGCGATCGGCAGAAGCAGTGCAGAGGTGAGCAGCGTGTAAAAGATGGTCAGAGCGGCGACGACCGTGTCGAGCCAGATGGCCAGCAGAGCGCCCGTCAGCCCGCATAGAACTGCCACTCGTCGCGTAATGAGGATGAGACGGTCATCATCCGCCGCAGGCTCAATCCGCAACTGGTAGAGATCACGAACGACCGATGTGCTGAGCATGAAGAGGACCGCATCGGCGGTACTCACCTCGGCAGCAAAGAGGGCTCCCAGCAGAAGCCCGCCCAGCCAGAGCGGCAGGGCTTCGATAAGCAGGGTGGGCATCGCCAGTTCACGATTGACCAGGTGTGGATATCTGACAGCGGCGATCAGTCCAAAGAGGACCGGAACGACTGCAAAAGCGAGGAGCAACACGGCGTTGATGGCCACTCCACGTCGAACATCGGCACTGCTGCGTGCCCCAAAGATCTTCTGCAGGAGACCAGGTGAGATGATGAAGGCCGGGGCGAGCATGATCAGGTAACGCCACCAAGAGCCTGATCCGTGTCCAAGCAGATTGAAATGGGCAGTCTGACCACGCAGCTCGATGGCCGATCGTATTCCATTCCAGCCACCACTCTCGACAAGCAACCACAGCAGAGCCCCACCAAAACCGATCAGCTTGATTCCCAACTGGATAAGGTTGACACGCGCTACACCACCCAGTCCACCGGCGGTAAAGTAGATGGTCGCAACAGCCGCCCCGATCAGACATCCCTGCCACTTGGCCATTCCAACTGTCACTTCAAGAATCCAGGCGATCGCCATCAACTGACCGGCGAGGATTGCCAGTGCCCCGATCCAGAGCAGGATGGCGACAATCGAGCGAACCCGACGGTCGTAGCGAAATTCGAGATAGTCGCCAACCGTGTATAGATTCTGCTGCTGCGCCACACTCCATATTCGTGGGCCGACCGAGAAGGCGAGAATGAGCGACCCAACACCGGCCGATCCAACCCACCAGAGTGCCGAGAGACCATCCTGATAACCAAGCCCGGTCGCTCCGACTGTCGACCCGGCACCAATGTTGGCGGCGAGGAGTGTCGCCGTAAGAAGAGTGGCGCCAAGGTCGCGTCGGGCCACATAGAAATCGCTGCTCGTCCTGACCCGGCGTGCAAAGAATAACCCGAGCAGGATCATCAGCAATGCATAACCAATAAGTATGAGGAGATAGATCATCGAGCTCCATTCGCCGGTTGAACCGCCTCGATCTCTCCCGCGGCGGGCAGACCAGGCAGCCCTCGCGCCGCGGTGATGGCCTGGATGACCGCCCGGGCCAGGACTTCTGCCGCCAGTGCTCCAATCAGTGTCACATTGGCCTTACCGTCATGCCGTCCGGTGGCCAGGGCAAAGAGCGCGTCACCATCGTACTGGGTGTGGATCGGATTGATCACCCTCGCGAGCCCTGCCTGGGCCATCATGGCAACCCGCTTCGCCTCCACCTTGCCGAGGCGGGCATTGGTCGCAACCACTCCGATCGTCGTCGCCGTCCCCCCAAGCAGAACCGGAAGGCTCTCACCCTCTTCGAGAGCCCGCAATGAGCCAAGCAACCGGCGACCATCACTGGTCCGCGTTCCCGCAAGTATCCGACCTGTCCGGGGGTCGCTCACATCCCCAACCGCATTGACCGCGATGATCACTCCAATCACCAGACCATCGGCCAGTCTTACCGAGGCCGTCCCCAGACCACCCTTCATCGCCCTCGCGGCTCCAAAGAGCTTACCCACTGTCGCCCCCGCTCCCGCGCCGACATTTCCCGTCGCGATCCGCCCGGCCGTCGCGCTGCGGCAAGCGGCATATCCTGCCGCCGCATCTGGCCTGATCCGCGCATCACCCAGCTCAAGATCATAAAGAACGGCTGCCGGTACTATCGGAACCCGGCCACCTCCCGTCAAAAAACCGCGGCCATTCTCCTCAATGTTTTTGACCACTCCTCCAACTGCATCCAGCCCAAAGGCGCTGCCTCCCGCGAGTAGAATACCATCAACCCGGTCGACAAGGTTGACCGGATCGAGCAGATCGGTCTCCCTCGTCCCGGGCGCTGCTCCCCGGACGTCGATTCCGCCAACGGCCCCATCATCACAGAGAATCACCGTACAACCAGTCGGTCGTCGCGGACTGGTATAGTGGCCGACTCTGATCCCCGGAACGTCAGTAATCCCCTCACCAGACAACATTCTCTTCTCCTCCGAAACGTCGCAAATGTACGCACTCCAACCTGGGATCATGGCGGCCATTCCAGCTCTGAACAGCTCTCGCCGGCTCATCTTCTCATCGATCATCGCCATCCTCCCCCTCTCCAATAATGAAAAAAGACGGTGCCGATCTGTTCGACACACCGCCTTTCCATCACCTCCGATAGTCTGCCAGACTATTCGATCTGTCAGCTTTTTTCGACTTTGTCGATCTTACCAGCCACCGGCTGATATCAATCGATCGTTCAACCCCGACCTTCCCATCCGATCTGCTTCAACTGCCCATCAACAACGATGACCGGAACTGTCGGATCGTTTTTTGAATATCTGAGCATCTCGTTGCGATAGACAGGATTGTCCTGCGCATTGCGCTCTTCGAACTCGATTCCCTCAGCCGTATACCAACCACGCGCCCTCGCACAGTATGGACATCCAGGCTTGGTGTAAATGATGACCTGACTCATCGGTCCTCCATTCCTCAAGCTGCCGGACTACCTCTTTTCAACTGGTACCCACGTCTGGTCGACCGGGCCAACATACTCTGAACGCGGTCGGATCAGCTTGTTGTTGTGATACTGCTCGAGTACGTGTGCCGTCCATCCGGAGATGCGACTGACAGCAAAGATTGGCGTGAAGAGATCGATCGCGATGCCCATCATGTAGTATGTAGAGGCTGAATAGAAATCGACATTGGCACGAATGGCCTTGTTACGCTTGTTCATCTCTTCGACAACGATCTCTTCGATCCGTTTTGACATATCGAACCAGCGCGTCGAGCCGAGCACCTTGCCAACCTCCTCCGACATTCGACGCAGGTGAGTCGCGCGCGGATCCTCTGTCCGGTAGACGGCGTGACCGATTCCCATGATCTTGTCACCCTTGGCGAACTTTTCAGCAACATAGGAGTCGACATTCTCGATCGATCCAACCTCGAAGAGCATTCGCATGACGGCCTCGTTCGCCCCACCGTGCAGAGGCCCGGAGAGGGCTCCGATTGCCGAGGTGATTGCTGCATAGAGATCAGCGAGCGTTCCAGCCGTCACCCGCGCGGCAAAGGTCGAGGCGTTGAATTCGTGATCGGCGTGAAGGATGAGTGCGATATCAAAGGCCCGGGTCTCAACTTCGCTCGGAATCTTCCCGGTCAGCATATAAAGAAAATTGGCGGAATGATTGAGGTCGGCCCGCGGAGCCAGCGGCTCATTGCCGTTGCGAACCCGATCGATCGCGGCGACCAGCGTGGCACATTGCGCGGTCATTCGCAGCGCCTTGCGATGGTTGGCCTCTACGGATGAATCGTGACGATCCGGATCGTAGGCAGACAAGGCTGAAAAGCCCGTTCGCAGCGCATCCATCGGCACGATATTCTTCGGGAATGTCCGGATCAGATCGAGCACGCCGTTTGGAAGCTCACGGTTGGCACGCAGGTCTGCGTCGAACTTTTCCAACTCATCACGCTTTGGCAGACGGGTGTTCCAGAGCAGGAAGACCGTCTCCTCAAACGTCGAATTTACAGCCAGGTCGTGAATGTTATACCCGGCATAGACGAGTATTCCCTTATCTCCATCGATGTAGCAGATATTACTGGGCGAGGCGACGACGTCGCGCAGGCCTTCACTTTTGGCGGAGCTGGTCGGTGTTGTCATGACGATTGGATCCTAAAATGTGCTGCTTCGGTGGTCACGGCCTGCCGTGACACAGCTTTCTCGATTTCAAGAGTATTCCGGACTATTTTGCGGCGATGGCAACTATTTCACGATCACCGCGATCACATCGATGCTCTGCCTGGTGCTTCGGCGCAGGGTATCGATCAACATTTGAGTCTGATTTATTCATGCCTGTACAGTCTCGACCGGACAGGGTCTTGGGAGACGCATCGAATTGGAGGCAAGGCGGGTCGGTATACGATCCGCAGAACCTCTTCATTCGAATCTTCAAGATAACAAAGGACATTTCCCGCTGTCAAAAGGTTACAAGTCCATCGGCGTTCCGAGCAGCATTATCCGCAAAGAGACAGAGATCCGGGCAGGTCTGCTTGGGGACAACCCCGGCCGGAAATGGTGAGGCCCAGCACCTGGCAGATCAAGTCTGCAGGGTGCTGGGCCCAAGTGGTATCAGAGAATGCAGATCGAGCCAAGGCGATCAGGCCTTTGGTTTCGGTGCCGGGAGGGCGGTCGCCACGACCTCGGATTCAAATCCGCAACGAGCATGTGCACCGTCACAGAAAGGCTTGTTGTTGCTGGCGCCACAACGGCAGAGACCGATCACCGACCGACCGGCGAGATCATATTTGCCACCGTTAGCATCATAGATCTCAATGTCCCCCTCGATACGCAGTGACCCGTTCTTGTTGACAGTTATCTTCGTCGCCATCAGAGACCTCGCTTGTAATGATATGTGAACACCTGACCGGAGCGGTCACCCGGCGCCCGCACGGAGCCCTCCAAGTGACAGCAGGGAGGGGCTAGGCGCCCTTCTTCGAAGCCTTCAACGGATTGACCGGGCGTGGCGCGCGCTCTTTGGCCACCTGGTCAGCGTAGGCCTTGCAATCGTGATTTTCGGCCTTGTCCTTGATCCAACCATCGACATCGATCGAATGATGCAGCGAGGCAAAGATCGGAAACTTCTGGCTGCACTTCGGACAGAACACGTTATACCTTTTTACTGTTGCCATAATTAATCAACTCCCAATACTTATCAGATCTGACCGGCCAAATGCCGCTGGCCGGATTTTCAATATGCAGTGCTGAATAGGGTCATGAAGC
>CAIOZW010000119.1 GCA_903862855.1 uncultured Acidobacteriota bacterium | reverse complement strand
CTCGTTGAACTCGACATCCGGCAGAGTGTCCTCTTTACGGAAGTCGAACATGGCCGATCGCTGGGCCCCGGGCGCGTTGGGAGCGTTCCGTTCGCTCCAGTCATACTTTGCCGGTCGATGGCGGAAGGGAGTCAGATCGGCTTTGTCGGTAAAGGAGTTGAACATCGGCGTTGCCGCTGCATCATACTGACTCATTGGTGACAGGCCGAGAATCAGCTCCATCGTCCGCAGCATGCTTGAGGTCGTGTAGAGGGTCGAGTCGACACTCTTCCGTTTTGTGTATGGGCTGACCACAAAAGCGATCGAACGGTGCGCATCGACGTGGTCAGGTCCATTCTGCGCATCATCCTCGAGGATGAAGACGGCCGTCGAACCCCAGTACTTGCTGTTGCTGAGAGCCTCGATCAGCTTGCCAACCGCGAGATCGTTCTCCGCCACATAGGCTCGTGGCGTTGGCGCTCCGACGCGGGTTCCCTGCGTGTGGTCATTCCCGAACCGTACAATCTGGAATTGGGGCAGATTGCCATTCTTTTCATACTCGCGGAACTCTTCGAACCAGCGCTCAAAGCGCGTCACATCTGGTACCGACAGATCATATGGCGGATAGGTCGGGCTGAAATGGCCTTTCAGCGCATCTTCAGACGTGAAGGTCTCGGTTCCGGCAACGCGGTCACGGTTGAGATCAGCCTCGCCCCCTCCGCCGGGTTTGACATCGCGAATTCCGACAAACTCACCGTAACTGCGGTAACTGATACCCGCCCGGGCACAATAGTCCCAGATGTACCCACCTGTCGGGCGCGCGATCTTCTTGCTGCCCTCATAGTCGTATGTTCTCCCGCGACGCGAGTAGTTGGTCGGCCAGGTCTTCTCGACGTAGTCGGTGGCATAGGCGCCCATTGACCAGTTGTGACCATCTGCCGAGACCTCCGAATCGACATAGAAGTTGTCGAGCAGCACGAACTCGCGAGCCAGGGCATGCTGATTTGGCGTGACGTCCTCGCCAAAGAGGCAGAGGTTCGGATCTCCGTTACCCTCTTTCATGTCACCCAGCACCTGGTCGTAGGTTCGATTCTCCTTGATGACGTAGATGACGTGCTTGATCGGTGAGGGATCCCCAACCCGGACCGGGATGGCCGTCTTCTCTTTGGGAGCGCGGGCGGCCTGGAGCAGATCATCGGTGTAGGGTGAGTTGGCGTAGACTCGTCGCGTCAGTTGGGCCAGTCGGGCGGTGGTCGGCACCTGAATCAGTGAGACCGTCCCCTTGAGAAGGCTCCCGATGTACTCGGTGTTTCCGTCGCGGATTCGGTTGGGAACCGGCCCTTTCGGATTGGCCGCAGAGATGAGCCCCTTGCCGTTGGCGACAATCAACTGCTTTCCATCCGGGCTCACCCGCACCGAGGTTGGATACCAGCCGGTCGGGATGAATCCGGTCACCTTGCCATCTCGCGGCTCGCTGACATTGGCAATCGCGACGTTGTTGTTGTCGGCATTGGCGATGTAGAGCGTCTTCTCATCGGGTGAGAGTGCGAGAGCGTTTGGCGTGCTGCCAATCGGCGACTTTGGATGCATGGCGGTCGAGATCGACGCGACTGCCCGTCCAAGCAGAGTCTCGACCACCGAGACACTGTTGCTGTTTCCATTCGCAACGTAGAGGATCTTTCCATCACGCGACAGTTCGAGATCGTTTGGATGGTCGCCAACGCGGATCGTGCCTACCACCTCGTTGATGGCCGTGTCGATCAGTGAGACGCTCTGCGATCCCCAGTTGCTGACATAGACCAGCTTGCCATTGGGGGCGACGACGCAATCGTATGGATATTCGCCAACCTCGATCTTGGTCACCACCTTGCCGGTCGTCATATCGACGACGGCAACCTTGTTTGAAAGATTCTCCGCCACGTAGAGCCTCTGCCCAGTGGGTGAAATTCCGATACCGGCCGGAAAGGCAAACTCGCCACGCCCGTTGCGCCGTGCCTCCTCACGCCCACGTTCATTCAATGAGTGGTAGGTCTGACTTCCAAGGATGATCTTCCCGCTTGCGGTGGCCTTACCGTTTGCAAAATCATAGACCAGCAGTTCGTTGTCATCACCGCCCGATACGAAGAGTCTTCGCCCATCCGGCGCAAACTCAATCCCCAGCCACGCTTTTTTAAGAGTGATCGTCTGTGTCTTCTCGCCCGTGATTCGGTCGATGACTTCGATGTTATGATCACTGTTGCCGTTCGTGGTCACTACCACATAACGTCCATCCTTGCTGAGGATCATATTCAGCGGCAGATCACTGATCGGAATCTGTGTTCCTTCCGGAGTCAGCGTCCAGCCATTGGGAAGCAGCGTTCCAGTCGCCTTCTTCCCGGGCAGTCTTCTCGTCGCCGGTGACTGGGCCCCAGTCGACCAGAATGGCAGTGAGAAGAGGATCGCGATCAGGATCAACAGTGGGAAAAGTCTATCAAGTCTTGCGGGCATGACACCTCCAAATCGATCATCGTTTCGACTGGCAAGCCAGAGTCTTCGGCTTCAGTCAGAGTGGGTTCAGTTTTATTGCTTATTCTGATGGACAACGCAAAGGTAAGTGTACAACGATCCTTCTGGACTTGGACAGACCGAACGGGACTTTAAGACGGTCGAGGAACCAATAACTGAATCCCTGATCATCATTATGGATCGGGGGATTCCGGATGGCTTCGATTTCAGAGGTGGTGGGGAGGGGCAGCATCAACCTTCAGTCGCCACTGGCCTGGTTGAGCAGCACCAGAGCCGGTTCGGCGATCGGCTGGCCCGACTCGTCATGAACTCCAAGAGCCGCGTCGAGCTCATTCGAGAGATCACCATTGCCAGTCGGCAGAGACCGAAAGTCGAACAGCTCATTGTCGAGCAGGTGTGAGGGGATGGTATTGCCCAGCGCCGTCAACATCGACTTGCGGATGCTCGGAATTTCGGTCTCGAGCTGGTCGATCAGCCGCTTGACCCGTTTCCGCTTCAGATTCTCCTGTGAACCGCAGAGGTCACAAGGGATGATCGGAAAGTCCTGCAGCGCCGCGAATTCCGCAAGATCACGCTCCCAGATATAGGCCATTGGCCGTATGACCATGTTCCGCCCATCGTCTGATCGTAGCGCCGGTGGCATTGCCTTCAGTGTGCCGATGTAGAAGAGATTGAGCAGGAAGGTCTGGAGGATGTCGTCAGCATGATGCCCGAGTGCAATCTTTGTGCAGCCCTCCTCGACGGCGACGTTGTAGAGAATCCCACGCCTTAGTCGGGAGCAGACCGAACAGAAGGTCTTGCCCTCCGGGACAAGCCGCTTGACGACCGAGTAGGTGTCACGCTCGACAATTCGAAACGGTACCCCCAGCGATGCAAAATAGTCAGGCAGGATGTGGGCGGGAAACCCGGGCTGTTTCTGGTCGAGATTGACGGCGAGCAGCTCGAATCTGACCGGAGCCTTGCGCTGGAGCGCCATGAGGAGTTTGAGCAGTGTGTGGCTGTCCTTGCCGCCACTCAGACAGACCATGATCCGGTCACCATCGGCGATCATTCCAAAATCACTGATCGCTTCGCCCATGCGGCGCATCAGAATCCTCTGCAGTTGTTCCGACTTCTCCATCACATCAATCCTGCCGTAACCTTAAAATGCCTTAACTGCTTCGCTGGAAAGATTAGGTCATGGAATCAAGTTCGTCAAACTCGGCAGCTGATCCACAACTCAGAGCGTGTAGCGGAAGATGGCTCCGGCAACCGGGATGTTACCGGGGCGCGAAAGGCCATCGTGCTGCATCAGCACGTAGAACTCACCGGAGAACTTGTCGTTGAACTGTCTGATTATTCCCGCCGAGATCCGGTTGCGAAACCAGCCGAATTCCCGTCCATTGGCCTGTCGCTGGTCAGAGTGCCAGATCTCATCAGCGATGAATGGCTTGAATTTGAAGTCGCCAATGTGGGCCGGGTGATCGATCTGGAGCCGGTTCCGGTAGACGTTGAAATCGGCCGTACTCGGGCGGACGCGCCTTTCGTACAGGTTGCGATCAGTGAAGAGGAATTTCCCCAGATTCCCCTTCAGGGTAGCATTGATGATGAGCCGCTCCTCGTGGATGATTCTCCCTGGATATGGCTGATATTCGACCCGAAGGTAGGTCGGCATGATCGTCAGGTGTGGATTGATCTTGAATGCATAACCGACGCCGAATCTCTCGTCGACCGGGCGATGCCAGTTTCGACCCATCCGAACAACTCCGAAGATGACGACGTCCTGCTTCTTGTTGACGTGCTTTGTCAACTGGAGCTCGCTCCAGAACTGGTGATCCTCGTGGGGAGGAATGGTCTGACTTACATTGGCCGAACTGCTCTGGGCCGGGAAAGTTCCGGCTGATGAGAGTGTGATGATAACCACTCCGATGAGCGTAAGAATACTCTGCTTGAACATTGAAACGATTCCTCTCTCCTCTTCCCAGACAAACTTTGACAATCAGTGTGACAGCGTGGCACTCGACAGGACCGTCTTCAGAATATGTTCTGCGGCATCGACCGGCAACCGGACGAGTAATGCCGGGAAGAGTCCCCCGAGAATGAGAAGAACAATTGCGGCCGTCAGAACCCATCTCTCTCGTGGGAGGGCGTCGGGAATCGTCAGGGCAGAGTTTGATGGACGACCGAGAAAGATTGTGGCAAAGAGTCTGATGATATGGAAAGCGTTGAGTGCCGTAACGACCGGAAGAATGAAGCCAAGCTGCGGATGGGTCTCGAGTGTTCCGTGAAGAAGCAGATCTTCAGCGACAAAGCCGAGGGTGAGGGGAAGACCGACCAGGGCCAGGCCAGCAATGGCAAAGAAGACGGCGAGTCGCGGTGCACTCCTCGCGAGACCGAGCAGACTGCGCCCCTCAAGTGGTGTGCCAAGACGCGCTTCGATCCCCGCATAGACCGCAGTGAGAACCGAGGTGGCGACGACAACAACCTGCCAGTGAACGAGGGCGCCGGCGACGGCATCCTGATTGCTGCTCTCAAGACCGGTGACGATAAATGAAGACTGGCTGATGGAAAGCAGCGCGAGAAGCCGGCGCGGGCTCCGTTCACTGATCGCCAGAACGGCTGCCAATCCGGCCGTCAGCAGGCCAAGGTCTCCAACCAGAGGGAGGGCCGTGTTTGAGATACCGGGTAGTAGCGGCAGAACCAGCCGGGCAAGGGCGAATGCCCCGAGGTGGCCATTGAAGAGCAGCGTCAGCGGGATCAGCGGTCCATTCTCAAATGATGGGGCAACCCAGCTATGGGCGGGAAAGAGCCCCTTGCGCAGGATGATTGCCAGGAGAAGAGTGGTAAAGGCCGCATAGGCGAGCAGGCTCTCACCAGATTGGACAATCCGCGGTTGGCTCAGGCTTAAACGCTCAAGGAGGGTCGGACCGGCCGAGAGCATAATCAGCAGAATCGTTCCGCACACCAGCAGAATGGCACTGACTGTGAGGATGATTCGCGACGCGGGAGGAAGTGCGTGCTCTTCAGTCTGACTGAAGAAGTGCCGCTTCAGAAAAGGGATCAAAGTTGCCGTCCAGGCGAGGGCAAAAACGGCGAGGTTGTTTGCCGCATAGGCGGTCAGAGTCATGACGGCGAGGATGAGCAGACCCGAGAGCCAGCGGGGCGTCACCTTGCGACGTGGCGCCAGCACGATCATCCCCAGAGTCAATCCGGAGTAGAGGGGCAGCAGCAGGCCGTTCAGCGGGTCGGCGGAAAAGACTCCCTCGCCAACTGGCAGTGGCTCTGCGAGTGGATTGCCGTGGCCGCGAAATGCCTCGAGGCCTGTCGCAAGCATGGTCAGAAAGGTCGCGAGCAGCCCGATCGTCGCTCCACGGCGGGCTTTTTCGGCAGAGGACTGTCGCCACGTCCAGATCGTCGTCACGGCAAGAATCGTGATTCCAAGACTGATCCAGGGAAAGAGCATTTTTTCAGACATCGGCGCGCTCCATGGTTCTGTTGATCGAGTCAATCTGGAATCGTTTCATCGACCGGAGACTGTTACGTGAAGAGAGGGGCGCCGCTGGATTCGGTGTCTGGGCAATGATGATCGCTGTCCAGCGGGCCTCGACCTTCGTCAGAAATGCGGCAAGACGGATGATCGGACCGGTTCCCAGTCGTTCAATCAGCGTATCGTGGTGCCCCTGTTCAATGGCAAGACGGTAGAGCCAGGAGCGGAGTCTTCGCGGAATTATCAGTTCGAAATGGT
>CAIOZW010000118.1 GCA_903862855.1 uncultured Acidobacteriota bacterium | reverse complement strand
GTTGTTCCGACCTGTGTCTCCGCAGTATTTCTCTATCTTGCCGTCCGCCGCCTCGACCTTCCTGAATTTCTGAAACTGTTGGGCAGCATCAAGCTGCAGTATCTGCTGGCCGCCCTGCTCGTCATTGTCCTCAACAGTCTGCTCCGCGCATTCAGGTGGCGCACGCTTCTCGTGCGTGATCATTCAGGACGACTCGCCGATGTCTACTGGGCAATGATGATTGGTTATCTGGGAAATTCATACCTGCCAGCACGGATCGGAGAGTTTTTGCGTGCCTATGCGCTGGGAAAGAAGACCGATCTGAGTCCGGTGCTCATCTTCTCGACCGGACTGGTCGAGAGAGTATTCGACACCTTCTTTCTGGTAGGGCTCGGATGGCTTGCCCTGCAATTTCTTGACATACCGGGGACGCTTTTCTTCCAGGCTACGCAGAAGATCATGATTCTTCTGACGGCATTTCTCATCATCTTACTGCTCGTGGCAAAGTTCGGGCGGCTCGCCCGTTACCTCATTGCGCGACTGCCGCTGAGTGAACCGCTGCGGGAGCAGACGCTGCAGCACTGGGAGACTTTCAATTACGGACTGACCAGTCTCAATACGATCCGCACCGCACTGACCTTCTTCATCTGTACAGTGATGATCTGGTCGGCTGACGTCGCCGTCTCGTTGCTGGTCTCAACTTCGCTCGGTCTCGACTTCAATCTGCCGACCGCCTATTTTCTAAACTCGATGCTTGGTCTTTCAAGTGCGATTCCAGCGACCCCCGGGAGTCTGGGAGTCTTCCAGTTCGTGACCGTTTCGGTTCTGACCCCGCTGGGATTCAACACCAATCAGTCGCTTGCCTTTATCCTGATCCTGCAGATGATCGGATATCTGCACATCACTGTCCTCGGACTGCTGGGAATCTGGAAGACAGGCATCGGACTCAACTCGCGACTCATCTCCCAACTCGGTGATGAATCGTGATTGCCGACCGAGAGCCGGCTCACCAGTGGCCTGGACTCTCCCTTGTCTCACACAATGATCAAGATATCGACCAGCGTAAAAAGTGCCATCGACCGTCTGACCCGGTTGACCGACAGAACAGACATTCCACCGGCCCGGATTGTGCGGACCATTCGGCTGCTGGCGATGCTCCTCTTACTTCTCTCGGTTCTGATCATTGCCAACCGCGCTAGAATATTTCTGCCTGTCTGGATGACATCGCAACTGGGACTGATCACCGAGTGTAACGGGATCGAACAGCGATCCTTCAAGGCCTCAACCATTGATCACGGACTGAGTGGTCAGTACCAACTCAAATCGCCAACAATCTTCATTGAAAATAGCGGCTTGATCTCCTGGCAACCCGCATATCTCAAACTCAACAGCAAAATCTGGATGGACGCACCGGGGATCCTGCTCGAGGATGGGCGGATGCTGCCCGGCCCGGCCAATTCTCCTCTGGAAGATATTGCTGTCCCTGGAATGGGTCGATACACCTTCCAACCCGACGAGGTCATCTTCTCCGCCAGTGATAACAGCAGCCCGCTCACCAATCGAAGGATCTACGAGGTTACCAGTCCCCTCATCGTTGGAACGGGGGTGGCATTCGCCATCTACCTGTTGACGGTCGCGCTGGTTCTGCTGGTAAGCGCGGCAAACCAACGGCGATGGCGATCGATTCTGCAGTTTCATCCTCTCGCAACCGGGCTGTCGATATTCCTGATCGTCTTTATCCTTACCAGAGGCCCCTTCTATCTCTATTATCCATTTGTCTGGCTGGCACCCGACACGGCCAGTTATCTTGAACCAATCAATCAGGCATTGCGGGGTGAACTGCCCCTGATCTCCATTCGTCCACCGGGATACCCACTCTTCATCTACCTGACAACACTCATCGCCGACCGCTGGATGGTCGTCGTCCTGGGTCAGTCTCTCCTGAGCCTGCTTGCCGTCATTCTGCTCATCTGTTCGATTCATCGAGGCAATCGCGCATTGACGATTCCGGCGGCTGTGGTGATCAGCGGATTTGTCGGCAATTCACGCTTTATCTTTTATGAGACCTCGGCTCTCAGTGAGAGTATCTATACCTCTTTTCTGATGATGGCTTTTGCTCTCCTGGTCGGCGGACTTCACGAACGCAGCAAGGCCCGGTTACTTCTCGCCTCTCTCTGTGGCGGTCTGGCAATTCTGATCAAACCCGCCGGTATCTATCTTGTCGTGATCTTTACTATTGTCACGATCTTCCTGCTCATCAATCGATACCGGCTGAGCCTGGCCCTCGCCAGTCTTCTGCCCATTCTCGTTCTGACAGGTAGCCTGGCCGTCTACAATCGCTTCAGGATGGGTGAACTCGCCGTCAGCACTTTTGGTGAGTGTCATATGGGTGCGGCAACCGCCTATTTCTGGGAGCCAGACCCGGCGTTCCCTCCGGAGGTGAACGAAAAGATCAGGAACGAGCTGCCTGCATCACTCGCCAGAACCGGCCTCGATGATGACGCGCGGCGGACGATCGCGACGACGTGGCACCCTCTGCGGCTTGGTGAACTGTTTGAACCCTACTATGACAAGATCATCTATCAGGAAGGATGGACTCTTGGCACCAGATTTGGCCTCGGTTATGAGGAAGCGCGACCTCTCATCAGAAAGATCTCGTTGAGGTCGATCTCCAGACACCCTCAACTCTACCTCAAGTTTTTCTGGTCAAGCTTTGCCAGCTATTATGTGAATCTGCAGTGGAAGCTCGATCTCTACCACTATCTCAACCGGCGCGCAGAAGAGATTCTTCAGGTGAAGAAGCCCGGTTTCTCGGCAGAGGTTGCCAAAGAGTATGGGACGTTCTCCGCATCAACTCCACCAGAAGGAGTAGTGATCGATGCCGGCTCTCTCCGAGTCGCACTCAAAGCCAATGCGTGGCAGAGACTCCATATCATCTGGCAAGGAATCAACAGTGAGCTCTTCAACAACCTTCTCTGGATTCTGATCTCCATGCCAGTCTGCGCTCTGGCCGGGTATCGTCTGTTTAAGTCCCGCCTGCGAGATCTCTCCGCCTTCATCGTGAGCATTGCCTCTCTCTCACTGCTCGGCTCATCGCTCGTCGTCTCAATTATTCAGCTGGGAATCGAAAGGTACTCATATCCGAACCATTTTCTGATCTACCTGATCCCAATCCTGCTCCCGTCCATCTGGAGATCGATGGCTGCATCATCTCCCAAGTCGTGAGAGGAGGGTATCGTAACTGAAGCGCAGCTTGACCGTTCGTGGATGCACTGGGCCGAGTGACTCCTGGCAGATGTCGAGAGCCTTTGCATAGAGCGGTTCCGCATCATTAAGATTCTCCTGCGCGACAAATAGATCGGCGAGGCTGGCCAGACTCAGGGCGGTCTCGGGATGTTTCAGCCCGAGCTGCGCCTCCCGAATACCGAGCGCACGCTGGTAGAAGAGCTGCGCGGCGAGATAACGCCCCTGACTGACATAGATCTGTGCGAGAGTCTCGACACTTCTGGCCGTCTCGGGATCATCAAGACCTCGTGATCTCTCGCGAATGGTCAAAGCCCTCTCACAGAGGGTCTCGGCTGGTTCGAACATCCACTGGGCATGGTAGAGATGGGCAAGGTTCTCCAGCGCCGGAACGATGTCCGGATGGTCAGCGCCGCATATTGCTTCCATCATTTCGATGCGTCGCCGACAGAGGGTCTCCGCCTCTTCAAACTTGCCCTGTGTCTGATAGAGACAGGTCAGATTGACCAGCGAGTTGTGAAGCAACTGATCGGTTGGTGGGAGCTGCCTTTCACGGATTGAAAGGGCTCGTTCGAGAAGGATCTCGGCCTCGGCATAGCGGCCCTGGGTTTCGTAGATGAGGGCAAGATTGTTGAGAATCGTCACCAGAAGAGGACTTTCGTCACCAAGCCGACGCTCTTCGATCGCAAGAGCTCTCTGGTAGAGTGGCTCTGCTGCACCGACCTGACCACGATGGTCCAGATAGAAGGCGACAGCCCCCAACAGAAGTCCGGCTGCCGTGGTCGTCACAACGTAATATTCGATCAGCTGGTCGAGTTCGATCGCGTGTGGCAGAAGCTGGTCACAAACCGACCAGCTCTCCGGGGATCCATCCGGAAAGATGGACTCGACGGCCTCGACCGCCCTCTCAAGCCAGTAGCGCTTCTCAGCAGTCGTCATTGACGCTCGCAGTGCGAGCTGCACCAGTCGGTGCATACTGATCGTTCCCGTGTCGGGAGACCAGTCGAGCAGACCCAGACGGGCCGCAAGATCGAGGTAATCGCGACACTCTCGATTGTTCAACTCGCGGTCTTCAAAGACAGCCACCGGAATATCTTCGTGATAGAGAAAGGATGCCAGACGCAGCAGATCGAGCGCGTCGGGCGCCACCTCGGTAAGACTGGTCAGTGCGGCGTTAAAACTTAACCAGACTGAAGCGGGAATACCAGCTGGTGAAAGGGGCGGATCAGGGAGTATCGGGAGTCGCGGACTCTTCTCCGTCGCGACGACGACCCCCATCTGCATCAGTGCGAGTGGAAAACCTCCAAAAGGCGCAGCCAGCAGGCTGGCAAGACCGGTTGTCACCCCTCCCACATTCTCCATCATCCGGATGGCCAGTCCGTCATTCAGTGGACCGATCGTGTGATGACCAGCGTAATCGCTGTCAGCCTGATTCCTGGTCGTGATAAGGACGTGCCCCTTGTCGCTGAAGGTAGCGTAGGCGCGGGTAATCGAGGGATCCTCCGCATCATCCAGAATGAGGAGCCAACCACTATGGCCGGCGAGCCAGGTGAGGACAGAGCCAACGGCCAGGCTCATGTGCGGAGACCCATACTCGGGAAGATTGAGCAGACCCGAGATGGCGGCAAAATCGGTCACCAGCGTCTCGGGCATCCCGGCTCGCGCCCAGAGGATAACCTGGTATTCGCCAGCATAGCGTCTGATGTATTCGATCGCCGTTGTCGTCTTGCCCGACCCGGCCTCACCGCTGATCGACTGGATGGTCTCTCCACACAGAAAAGCATTTCGCAACTCATTGATCAGATCTTCTCGCCCGACCGGTGCACTCTGCTCCCCGACCAGTGCCCGCCGGACACGATCGGGAAGATGCAATACCTTCTCTATTTCACTGACCGCTGCGCATGGTTCTCCTTGCAGATTGCCAGAGCTTGTAATGGGGCACATATCTCTGCTCTCTCAATCACAAATTGTACTATTTTTTAACTGTCTGACTGTGTGGCCTCAATTGAAGCCGGATCAGTAGTCAATGTCGGCATTATGTCCCAATTCGCTCATTTCGCAAAATGGATTCGGAGCGAACGGGATAGTCCGGACTACTGACCCTGACTACTCCGGTTGTTCCACCCGCGCCTTGCATCGTTCCAGGCTGTCCAGGCTGAGATGAGGTGGCAGATCCATCCAATAGTTCCTCCCGAACCAATCCAGAACCCGGGGGTAATGATCAGCCAGAACAATCCACGGATCACTCTGCCGTTGTATATCTGACCAATCCCCGGAACAATAAGACTGAGCAGTGCTGCCGTACCTGGAGTTCGCATCGATTACTCTCCTTTGCAAATCAAGCGGTAACAGATACGCTCACCATATGAGAAATGTTTGATAATTTTGGCGCAATGGAATCTGGTTGACCGATATACTATGACAGACCGACCGACTCCGGAGAAAGGGTGACGAGTGTGAGCAACCAGCACGAAGAGAGTCTCGATCCTGACAAGGCGAGAATCGAGAGAGAACTATCTTGTCTCGATCTGGCAGATCCAACAATCTTTTTCGCGCATGTCTCGAAATTGCGAAGCTGGATAAGTCAGCGTCCCGACCTCACATTCTCCGATGAGCAACATCTCTCCACACAGCTCCATCACTTTCTTGACCAACTGATTGCCACGCGAGTTTCCACTGAACTGAGCCGGATCTCTGCCGAGGCGCGCGTCGATCACCTCACAAGCATCGGTAATCAACGCGCTTTCCAAGAGTTCCTAGGTGGCGAGATCGAACGATCCAGTCGCTATCAGCGCTGCTTCACTCTCGTTCTCTTTGATCTGGACAGATTCAAACTGGTCAACGACCGCTATGGCCATCCTGCTGGCAATCTGCTCCTGATCGATTTTGCGAAAGCTCTCACCGAGTCACTCCGCCAGAGTGATCAGGCTTTCCGCATCGGTGGAGATGAGTTTGCAGCCGTGCTGCCAGAGACTCAACTGGTGACTGGGGAGACGATCATCCGGAGGATCCTCCATTGCCCTGTCCTCGCCAGATGGAATGGCACTTCTGGTGTTAGCTGGGGCATCGCCAACTGGCCCTCCGACCTGCCCCCGACACTGGCTGATGCCGCGACAGATCTCCCCCTGGAAAGCAGCAAGGCGTTGACCAGCATCGCTGATCAACGCCTTTACAATTGCAAGAAGCTGAATGAATCTTCACGCCTGAATCAGACCTGATCCAACTCAGACGGAGACCACCTCGATCTCGGGGTCGACCTCTTCACGCAGCATGTTCTCTATTGCGTAGAGGGTTCCACTGACCGAACTTGGACAGCTGCCACAGGCTCCCTGATAGTGGATCATCAATCGATGATCGTGGTAGCCAACTATCTCAAGTCCACCACCATCACCAGCCAGTCCCGGACGAACCTTCTCGTCAAGAACCTGGTTGATCCGGTCAAGCACCGGATCGGCGCCCACAACATAACCTGGACCACCCGCCCCCTCACCTCCCGTGACTGATGGACGAGGCGCTTCTGTCACCGCTGGTGCCGAACGGATCGGCTCGGCGAGACGCTTCAAAAGATCTTCCCAGCTGACATCGTCCTCCTTGTTCACCGTAATGAATCGATCCATGTAAAAGACGGAGACGACATCACCAACACTGAAGAGGGACTGGGCCAAGGGATCTGCCTGAGCGGCCTCGGCCGTCTGGAAGGACCTCGATGAACCTGTCGTCACCGGCTCCTTCAGAATAAATTTGATGGCATTTGGATTGGGGGTATATTCGATATCAGCTATCTTTGGCATCTGCTCTTACTCCTATCAAGAAGCTGCAAACTAACAATCAATTGTTCTTTCTCCGTGTTTATCGATTTGCATTTTTATCACAGCGCTATAAATTCGTGACAAATATGGGTATTGAAGTCGTGCCACTGACCTGGTTGGAGCACTGAGGTGCCGATGAAGAGAGTGATAGCCTTGATCGATGCGCGAGGTGTGAGTGCCAAGAGCGGAGCAATGTGATATCCTCAGGCCTTTGCAGGTAAAGAAAGTGAGGGTTTATGCGAGTTCTCATAGCCTATGATGGATCGGATTGCTCTGAAGAGGCTTTCAAAGATCTTGGAATGGCTGGACTGCCTGATGATGTAGATGCGCTCATCCTGACGGCAGCAAATGTCTGGCTGCCTCCGGCTTTGGCAGCCGGGATTGATCCTGCCGTTAAGATCACCACGGTGGCCGTTGAGCGGGCACTTAATGAGGCTTCGGCAAAAGTTGACGAGGCGAGGGCCATTGCCGACCGTGGTGCCGAGACGCTGCGCAAGCTCTTCCCCCTCTGGAGAGTCTCAGCGGAGGCGGTAGCCGATTCGCCAGCCTGGGCGGTCATCAAACGAGCAAAGGAGTGGGATGCCGATCTGGTCGTTGTCGGTGCCAATGGAGCCTCAGACATCAGCCGCCTGGAGCGTCTCGCTCTTGGCAGCACTTCGCAGAAGATCGTCACCGAAGCGGCTTGCACTGTCCGTGTGGCAAGATCGCGCGAACGTGACGTGAATCGTCCGATCCGTCTGGTGATCGGACTTGACGGATCAGACGACTCTGACCGCGCCATTCGCACCGTTGCCGGTCGCCAATGGCCAACCGGGACAGAGGTGCTTCTTCTGACGGCCATCGATGACCGTCTTATGACTACGATCTTTGAACCGCCAGCTCAGCTTCTTGCCTGGATCGAAGAGACTGACGAAGATCCGCTCAACTGGGTTGGCCGTATGCTGGCAGATTACCGCCATCAGCTCGAAAGCTCCGGACTGAAAGTCAACACTATCGTCAATCACGGCGACCCAAAGGGTCTTCTCCTTGACGAAGCGACCAACTGGAATGCCGATTGCATCATCCTCGGAGCAAGAGGTCACAATCTGATCGAACGATTCCTGATCGGCAGTGTCTCAACTTCGATCACTTCACGAGCCACCTGCTCGGTTGAAGTTGTCAGATGAGGGCAGTTGCCCTGGATTTGAACCAAACCTCCGCTTGACGTGAGGGAGAACAGCAGACTATGCAGACATACATGTGGTTACTTTTCGCGGTGATCGTTTTTGGGCTGCTCGCACTCGATCTGGGCGTCTTTCATCGCAAATCGCACACGGTCAAGATGCGTGAGGCGCTTATCTGGAGTGCGGTCTGGATCAGCCTCGCCCTGATCTTCAATGCCTTCGTCTACTACACCCGCGGCCCCGTTCCGGCAATGGAGTTTCTGACCGGTTACCTGGTCGAGGAGGCTCTCAGCGTCGATAACCTTTTTGTCTTTCTGATGATCTTCTCGTTCTTCCGTGTCCCGGCAGAGTACCAGCACAAGGTACTCTTCTGGGGCATCATGGGGGCGCTGCTGATGCGCGCGGCCTTCATCCTTGCCGGTATCGCACTTATACAGCAGTTTCACTGGGTCATCTACATCTTTGGAATCTTTCTGATCATCACCGGAATCCGGATGGTGTCGAGTGACGATGATGAGATCCAACCTGACAAGAATCCGGTATTACGACTCTTCAGAAGATTCATGCCGGTG
>CAIOZW010000117.1 GCA_903862855.1 uncultured Acidobacteriota bacterium | reverse complement strand
CGCCTCATGAGCATCGAGCGGCGGGTGAATATCGCCGAAATTGGCCGCATAGTCCTGAACGCCGAGACGCCTGCCCGAGATATCGGGCTTCACATCCGCCATGATCGCTTCCTCCGAACCCTGAAATTTGTTGTTTTGGGGAGGATGACAGGATTTGTTCAGATGGTCAAATTTTTCGATGGAAGGCCGCTGCTTCCATCTTGACCCGATCTCGTGGCTTTCCCCATGATCGGAATCTGGAGGCGCCTATGGATGATACCACTAGTGTCCGGAAACCGGCGTCAGATTTTGCGCTATTCCACTGACAAAGAACGGTATTCCGCCCTTTTGAGGGTGTCACCGACTTGAACTGCCCGTCCGTCCAACTCCAGCCTTGGCTGGGCGACAGCCGAGTCGCCCCGGGACGGGAGGCGGCTCATGTACGAGGGCAAGTTGGTGTTTGCGCAGCTGATGGATCATCTGCCGATGCACACATTGCGTCGGACTGTTGAACGTTTTGGCGGTGATCGATGGGTCAAGAGCTTCAGTTGCCAGGAACAGTTCAAGGCCATGGCCTTCGCTCAACTTACTTACCGTGAAAGCCTGCGAGACATTGCAATCTGCCTTTCGGCACAGCCCACGAAACTCTACCATATGGGGTTTCGGCACCCCGTCTGCCGTTCGACACTTGCGGATGCCAACGAAACCCGCGACTGGAGGATCTGGGCTCACTTCGCTCGGAGCCTGATGGCGCAGGCACGGGAGTTGTATGCAGACGAAGACCTCGGCTTTGACCTTACCAGCAGCGTGTATGCGTTGGATTCGACCACCATCGATCTCTGCATGTCGGTGTTTCCGTGGGCTCACTTCCGGACCACCAAGTCGGCGGTAAAGATGCACACACTCCTCGACTTGCACGGAAATATCCCCAGTTTCATTCATGTTTCGAACGGCAAGCTGCACGACGTACATGCGCTCGATATGATCTTACCCGAGCCCGGCGCGATCTATGTCATGGACCGTGGCTACCTCGACTTCTCCCGGCTCTACAAGCTGCATCTGACAGGAGCGTTCTTCGTGACGCGTGCCAAATCCAACATGGATTCCAGCCGTCTCTACTCAGCTACGAGTGATCGCAGTGCCGGTATCATCTGTGACCAGACCATCAGGCTCGACGGTTTTCGCAGCAGCGAATCCTACCCGGAGCACCTCCGGCGCATCCGCTTCAACGATCCTGACACCGAGAAGAAACTTACCTTCCTGACCAACCATCACTTACTACCAGCGGCGATCGTCTGCGCCCTCTACAAGAGCCGTTGGCAGATCGAGTTGTTCTTCAAATGGATCAAGCAGCACCTCCGGATCAAGGCCTTCTATGGGACTTCAGAGAATGCGGTGAAGACCCAGATCTGGATCGCGGTGGCCGTCTATGTCCTGGTGGCCATCGTCAGAAAGCGCCTCGGGATCGAGGCGCCGCTCTACACTTTTCTGCAGGTCCTCTCACTCACGCTTTTCGAGAAAATGCCCATTTTCCGGGCTTTTTCGAGCCCACCCAACGAACCCGGTGATGTCGGATTTTACAACCAATTGAATTTGTTCGGTTATTAACCGGACACTACTGAGGCGATGTCGGTGAACAATGCCCCCTCGCCCTCGTGCAGCATGCCGCTCTCGAGCCGATAGGG
>CAIOZW010000116.1 GCA_903862855.1 uncultured Acidobacteriota bacterium | reverse complement strand
TTCTGGCTGCACTTCGGACAGAACACGTTATACCTTTTTACTGTTGCCATAATTAATCAACTCCCAATACTTATCAGATCTGACCGGCCAAATGCCGCTGGCCGGATTTTCAATATGCAGTGCTGAATAGGGTCATGAAGCCTGGACAGACCCCGCCCGGTCAAGACCAACCGTCGAGACAGCGGCCAGTGTTGCCGCTGGCGACGAGCAAGTGTCAACTTCAGATCACCTTACCAGAGCAAAGGTCGGAGTATACAGCAAGCCCGAACAATAAATCAACGCACGTTTACCCATCGCTGCTCCTTCTGCGAGACGAGTGTGGCATCGATCACCTCCTGGCAGTGGAGACCATCGAGAAAAGTGGCGGCATGGGCGATCTCGGTGCGCCCTTCGCGAAGGGCCTGAACTGTTTCGCGAGCGAGGTGGTAGAAGGATCTCGACCAGATATTGTCAGGGATGATCGAGATGCCACGGGCACGATCGACAAGCGACATATCCTCAAACTGGTGGTTGAAGCCGATCGCCCCGATCAGGGTCTCGTCACCATCCATAACGAGCGTCCCCTTGCTGCCTACAGCGGTGATCTGATTCTTGCCGCCGCTGGTGTAGAGGGCTGAGAGGACGATCACACCGTGGATCGTGCGACCGCTCTGGGGTGCAAAGCGGAGAAGCAGCGAGCAGTAGTCGTCGGTCTCGTTGGGGCGGTTCTCGCCGGAGACCGGATCCTTGCGATTCGGGATCATTGTCGCAACAGTGCTCGAGACTGCCTCGATCTCTCCGAAGAGCCAGCGGACGGCGTCGATGGCGTGCGAGCCAAGGGCTCCCAAAAGGCCACCTCCGGCCGAACGCTGTGACCACCAGTTCCAGGGACGCTGGGCGGAATGGCGGAAGCCGGAAGAGATATTGACCGTGATATGGTGGATTTCACCAAGGAAACCGGCATCGACCAGTTCCTTCATTCTGCGCCAGGTCGGGTTGAAGCGAAGTTCGTGGTCGATGATTGCCAACTGTCCGGAACGGGCGGCCGCCCGTGCATACATCTCACGAGCTTCACCGGAGTTCATGGCCATTGGCTTTTCGCAGATGACGTGCTTCCCGGCCTCGATTGCCGCGAGCGTCATCGTGTGGTGATGGAGTGGGGGGGCAGAGACGACGACCAGCGAGACGTCGGGGATGCTCAGCAGCTGCTCATATGATTCACAGGCGTGGGGAATGGAGAACTCCTCCGCCGTCTTCTGGGCATTTTCGTAACGGGCGCTGCAGACTGCCACCAGCTCTGCTCCCTCGCAGACCTGAAATGCCGGAGCCTGCGCACTCCGTGCAAACCCGGTCCCGATCAGTCCAATTCCAATCTTTGCATCCTTCATTGCTGTTTTGACCAGACTCTTCGACCCAGACTCTTCGCGCCATACGCACCTTGACGTTGGACACGAACCTCACCGGTTAATGTTATTGAACAAGTCACAAAGCTACATATTAGCACTCAGGTTTTATATTTCGGAATCAGGAATTGACAGGGATGTCAAATAACCTGTTCACTGACGTCAGCGAGTCTCAGTCTTTGAACTGGCACCCGACCCGCCCTGCCCTTGCAATCGGCGCGTCCGGGTGCGCTGCTTGGCCAGTTCGGCCGCCAGCTGGATCGCCGCCACCATGCTCGACTCATCCGCAATACCTTTGCCGGCAATATCGAAGGCAGTCCCGTGATCGACCGAGGTCCGAATGATCGGCAGCCCGAGGGTGACATTGACCGCCTCTCCGAACGAGAGACATTTGACCGGGATCAGACCCTGGTCGTGATAACAGGAGATGACAAGGTCGAATTCACCGCGGGACGCCCGGAGAAAGATCGTATCGCCCGGGAAAGGTCCACGAATATCGATTCCGGCAGCCTGACAGCGGCGGATGGCTGGCACCATCTCCCGCTCCTCTTCATCGCCAAAGAGCCCACCCTCTCCAGCGTGGGGATTGATGCCGGCCAAGGCCAGCCGTGGTTGATCGATGCCGTAATGACGCAGCTCTCGGTCGACAAGTCGGATGAGCCTCTCCAGATCGGCGGAACGCACGAGATCGGGAATACCGGCAAGCGGAACATGCGTAGTCAGAAGTGCGACCCTCAGGCGCGGGGCGAAGAAGGTCATGGCAAAGTCCTGGCATCCGGTCAGGCTGGCGAGTAATTCAGTATGGCCGGGAAAGGGGATGCCGGCCAGGGCAAGTGAGGTCTTGCTGATTGGTGCCGTCGCCATGGCATCAAGTCGACTGGCGAGGCAACTCTCTACGGCGAGGACGATCGCTGCCTCCGCCGCCTTTCCGGCAGCGGCCTGCTCGCGCCCCATTTCTATCTCCGGAGCATTCTCCCCCGGCGGGAGGGGGGAGAGTATTACTGGCTTGTCAAGATAATCTGGAACCGGCTCGGCCGGATCGAGGCGACGCAATTGACCGGTTTCGCCCGACCTCTCCACCCATCCGCAAATGGTAGGGGGATCTCCGATCAGTACGGGTCGGCAGACACCGAGCACCGCGGGCCGAAGGGCTGCCCGCACCGAAATCTCAGGCCCGATGCCGGCCGGATCGCCAACCGTTATCCCGACTCGTGGAAGCAGCGACTCACTACTCGTCATCTTCTGACTGATCTTTGTACATATACTTGATGTTGTGCTTGAGGACGAGAAGATTTGGCCCCTCGTCACGATGAAGCTTGATACTGTTCTTGTCGTACCACTCGATCGTCCCGTGAAGCTGTTCATTATCCTGAAGGACAAGAACCATCGGGGTGTGGGCATCCATCTGCTTCTTGTAATAGAAGTTCTCAGCGTTGGTCTGCTCGGGTGGGATCTTCTTCTTTGACTGATTGGAATGCGCATGGCCTGAGCCACCTGCTCCAGACGAGGGACGCTCACGCTCGCGCTCGGGCCTCTCTTGTGGTGGTGGCGCAACCCTCTCGACTGGTGGTGGCGGTTCCGGCGCACGGCGGGTCTGCTGCGCGTGCATCTCACGCTCTTTGACTTCGGCTAGTGTGGTTCTGATCAACTTACGGTTCACGGCACTTCTCCTCCTGGTATGTAGAGCGTCGGAATCGCAGCGGTGTCCCCTGCGGGAATGGCACAGACTGACGAGCCTCTCTTGAGGGAGTTCAGGCAACAGGAAATGAGAGGCAAGCCGAGTGCCAGTTCGGACAGTCCCTGTTGCTGATCCAGCCTGATTGCCTCTACCTCAACTCGACAGTCGAGACGCAGACCGGATAGTCGGTCAGATACAGATCGTAAATTTGAGAATGTCCCGACAAGCAGTCAACGAAGGACCAGTGGATAGGATCACCGGACTCAAGCCAGACACATCGGCTCACGCTGTGCGAATCTTTCGCTCTTCGATGGTCGGTATGTTACATAAAGAGACTGACCGGCGCAAGAAGGGAGAAGAAAAGTCGCACAATCGCGACCGTTCCCTCACGATCAGCCCCAGGTCATCGACTGATCGATGGTAACAATGATCTTTTTCCGGGATCTTTTTCCGGGGTCTTTTTCCGGACTGGCAGAAGTGATTCACTCATCATGAATGATTGTGACAGGAGAATTGCTGGCGAGAGAGAAGACCGTCTTCTCTCCCGCCGGGGTGGCTATCGATTCAGCTCCCGCCTGGAGACGGGGAAGACCGGGCGTTTGGCTGATCACGTCCGGGGATTCTGTTTGCCAGTACCGATCGAGGCAGTGCCCAATCAGTCGACCCTCTTTCTGATGAAGGTTGGCACATCGAGATCCTCGAGCAAGT
>CAIOZW010000115.1 GCA_903862855.1 uncultured Acidobacteriota bacterium | reverse complement strand
TGGTTGAACTCGGCTTCAGCAAACGAACCATCACGAACGCCGATCTCACCATCACCAATCACCTCTTGAACCGCCCCGTCGAGACCGGTGACGATAATCCGGTTGTGATTAGAATCGGAGATGAAGAGGCGCCCGGATTTCTCATCAGCCAGCACCTTGCCCGGAAAACTGAGGAGGCTCGGCGGTGCCGAATCCTTCTCGAGGCGGAAACGGAGCGGCTCCTCGTTCATTGCCCCCTGGGCACGGAAATAGTCGACAGTCTGTCCGATCACCTGATCGAACATCTCATAGATTCCCTCACCGGAGTGTGAGCCGATCACCTTCCCCTTTGGATTGATCAGGACAAGGGTCGGCCAGGCCCGGGCGGCGTATGATTGCCAGACGTCGAAATCCTTGTCGTTGATTACCGGATGCTCGATCTCGTAACGAAGGATCGCCTGGCGGATATTGTCGGTTCCCTTCTCGGTGGTAAACTTGGCCGAGTGGACTCCAATGACGACCAGCTGTTTGGCATACTTGGCCTCGAGTCTCTTCAGATCGGGAATGATGTGCATGCAGTTGATGCAGCAGTATGTCCAGAAATCGAGCAGGACGACCTTGCCACGCAGTTCGCGGAGGCTGAGTGGTCGGTCGGTATTGAGCCATTCCAGACCGCCGGAAAAGTCCGGCGCATTGACTTCACCTTCGAGAAACGGATTCTTCTTGACTTGCACAATATTTCTGTCCTGGGGTGGGGTTGACTGCCCCTGGGGGTTGACGTAGTCCGGGGAGTCCGAAACCGCCAGACTGCTGATGGCGGAGAGATTCAGAATCAGCAAGGCCGGCCCAAGCAGGGCCAGAGGCAGGGCGATGCGGCGATACTGCCGAAATCCCTGCCTGAGATGGTAATGGACGGACCTGATCGACTTGAGCATAAAAGTGAGACCTCAACCTTGTTTTGGGCAATCGCCGGTGAGATGGCATTATAGAGCTTAACGATGTAAAAACTGAAATGGCATCCCCGGGCGGACCGGTTGAATAATCGAGACGGATTTAATAACAGGGCAGAACAGATACCAGGAAATAATCGTGTACAACAGACTGACGATATCGGCAATCATCGAGATCACGGCACTCATTCTGTGGGTTGGCGGTCTCTTCTCGCTGACGATTCTCGCCGCTCCGGCAATTTTTCAGACCGCGCCCTCGCGTGAGAGTGCCGGGCGGACGTTTGGACTGATTCTGAAAAGATTCCACCGTCTCGGCTGGGGTTGTGGTGCAGCGATCCTGCTCGCCGGCGGCATTCGTTACACTGGTCGCGCTGATAACCAGCTCTACTTTGCCGAGTATACGAGGTATCTGCTCGATCTGCTGATGCTTGGTCTGAGCCTCTACACTGGTCTCATCCTCAGCGGAAGGCTCGAGAAGCTCCGTGCGAGGATGGCCGAAGGAGTCGATCGCGTCGGCAAGGATGATCCACGAAGAGTCGAGTTCAACCGCCTCCACAGACAGTCGACCGGACTGACCGCCTTCCTGCTGCTCCTCGGGCTGGCGATGGCCGTCCTCTTCGGTCTTGAGGTCTATTGACTGCTCGGGACACTGACCTGATCGATCCATGCGAATTCTGATCTATTCACACGATACATTCGGGATGGGAAACATCCGGCGAATGCTTGCCATCAGCCGAGGGCTCCTCGAGGGGCTTCCCGGTGCATCGATTCTGCTGTTGACCGGCTCTCCGGTCATCCACACGCTCTTTCCGACTGGCCGGCCAAATGACCGGCGGCGCATGGACTATGTCAAACTCCCCTGCCTGACGCGGACAGATCGTGGAGTTTACCAGGCGCGGTATCTCGACCTGAGCGTCGAAGAGCTGAGCAGTCTGCGGGCGGAGCTGATTCTCGCGGCGGTGCGCAATTTTTCACCCGATCTGCTGATCGTCGACAAGAAGCCGCTCGGTGTCCGCGGCGAGCTTGAACCAGCGCTGCGCTACCTTCAGACAGAGCGGCCAGCGACCAGAAGGATGCTCATCCTGCGGGACATTCTCGACCGACCGGAGGCGATCATCACCAACTGGAAGGGGCATGGGCATGACGTCTCGCTGCAGAGAGACTATGACCGGATCCTGATCCTCGGGCAGCAGGAGCTCTTCGATCCGGTAGTCGAGTATCAATTTTCTGAAGAGGCCGCATCGCGAACCCGGTTCTGCGGATACCTGCAAAGAGGCGTGGAGGCCGAAGGGGCGGAGCCATCCCGCCAGCTCTGGGAGTCACTGGGTCTCGACCCGAGTAGCGTGAAGCGGACCCTGCTGGTCACTCCAGGTGGCGGAGAGGACGGATCGAGGGTCGTCGAGACATCGCTGCTGGCCCTTGCCCGCCGCCCGCAACCGGAACTGCAGACGATAGTCGTCGGTGGCCCGGAGATGCCCGGAGATCAGCGGGATCATCTGCGGAGACTGGCCGACTCCATTCCCAATACCATCTTTCTGGACTTCAGCCGGAACCTTCCCGGTCTGATGGCCGCCGCCAACCTGGTAGTCTCCATGGGCGGCTACAATACGATCTGCGAGATAGTCTCCCTGCGCCGCAAGGCCAT
>CAIOZW010000114.1 GCA_903862855.1 uncultured Acidobacteriota bacterium | reverse complement strand
TCGGATCCTGCCTGGGAGAGACCGCAGAGTCTCTTTTTTCAACAAACCGGCTCACCAAGCCTTGAGAGCTGCAGGCGGACAGTGTATCTGTATTCAATTGTCTCTATAAATAAATGTCCGTATTGCTGAAGGCAATCGGACCCAAGATGCAGTTCAAGTCCTGATGAGACTCGATTCTGGAAAGAAAACCAGTATTTACATCTTGTTGAGAATGCGTCTGCGAAGTTGTGACAATGGTTACACTGCCGGGGCATCTGCAACACCCACCGCAATGAACGACCGCCGGCCTGACAGTGACTACATTAGTGTTAATGTCAGTCTAGCTTACTGAATCGCCGGCTGAATCGCCGGCTGAATCGCCGGCTGAATCGCCGGCTGAATCGCCGGCTGAATCGCCGGCTGAATCGTCGGCTGAATCGTCGATCAGCACTGAAATCTGAACCGATCCCGGATCTGATGCAAGCCACCATCTGATTGTCAGAAAACTCCTACAGACAGGTCGCAGTATAGTCGCGACTATTCGTTTCGTCAATAATCCTTTGCCATAAATTCACCAAATATTTGCAAAAACTTGACAAAGCATAACCCAAAACTACGATCAATCATCTCAGAAGGGAAACTCAAGGGGAGGGATTTGTGATAATCTGGCTTCGGACGTTGACAGATTTCATAATTTGCCGGTCCTGGCGCGATCTTGATCCTGATAGCTCGTGGAGGTAGGAAGTGAAAAATAGAAGTGAGCGGCTTTTGGTTTTTGCCATTATTTTCCTGGTACTGTCAGGATGGAATGTCCTGGCAGATGTGATCAGGATGCGGGATGGAAGTGTGCTGAAGGGAAAGGTCGTCACCTTCACCGAAAAGAAGTTTACGATTATCGTCAAGATCGGGATGGCCGAGGCCAGGTATGTGATCCCGCTCGAGGAGATCGAGAGTGTCGAGTTTGGGGAGGTGGAAGAGGTCTCGCCATCAGTTCCGCGTTTATCCCAAGGTGGCCAAGCTGGCCAAGCTGGCCAAGCTGGCGAGGTAGCACGACGGTCGACACGAGCCCCTGGAGCGGAGCCACTGGCAGATTCGCGACCGGCAACATCACCCGGTTCGGCGGGGAGGACGGTCACCCGGGAAGCGGATCGCCGAACCGAGTCGGGAAGTGGAGCGGGAGAGCGGGTGCTGGCCGGGGTGGGCGAGACGGGTGCCGTTCTCATTGAGAAGAAGATCGACGTTCCAGCCTCCGCTGAATGGACAAGTTCCGGAATAAGAGTTCAGCAGGGGCAGCGGATCGTGATCAATGTCAGCGGGGAGGTCGATCTGGGTGATAATCGACGAACCGGTCCAGGTGGGGTGAAGGATCTGATCGAATCCCGAAGGGACTTGATGACCCAGTATCAGACCGGAGGGCTGCTGGTCGTCATCGGAGACGACAATAATAATTACGAATTTATCGGAACATCGCAGGAGTTCAACGCCCGTCACAGCGGCATCCTCTTTCTACTGGTCAATGACCGCAGCCAACATGACAACTCCGGTTCATTTGTGGCGCAGGTCAAGATATTGAGTAACAAATAGTAGAAGACGATCAGCCGTCAGTCCTTCGAGAAGTTCCGTTTCGCGGCCGGTTCGGGGTGATTTACATGACCCCTCACACCAGATATGAGTCCATTAACCGCACAAACGATCGTCCACCTGATCGGGTTTATGACCGGATTGATGCTCTTTCTGATCCTGCTCAGTCTGGTCATGAAAAATCAGGTGAGTTGGTGGAGCTGGTCGTCAGCTGAAGCTGCGCCGCCACAGTCGTTGATACTGATTGCCGCCGTGATCGGAGTTGTCTGGAACTTTGGGGCATTGATCGTCTACGGCGCGCGCGACCTCGGGTTGGGGAGTGTTCCGCGATTCTTTGAGGCAGCGATCTTCAGTTCACTGGGATACCTGCCGGCGGTTGTCGTCCATTTCGCCCTCTCATCGGAGTCGGGGCTGATGCTGCGGCGTGGAGCGCGGCTGATGATCGGGATCGCCTATGGTCTGAGTATGGTTGCGACGCTGCTCCACTTGCGGGCCGCACTGATCGGCGACGAGCCTCACTCGGTGAAGGGGCTCGAGATCCTGACGATCGGTTTCGGCGTCCTGACGATCGGGCTGCTGGTCTATCCTCGTCGATCATCACTCTGGAAGCGGATGATCTGGCTGGTGGCACTATCGTTCTATGCCGTCTCAGCGCTCCACCTGAGCCGTCATATTGGAGGTGAGGATCCCTGGTTCGTCGAGCTGATCGGTCATCACTCATCACTTCCTCTCGTCTGGGCGATGCTCTATCGCGACTATCGATTTGCACTTGCCGACATCTTCCTCAAACGCGTGCTGGCCGTGATCCTTCTCCTCGGGCTGGTCTTTGGTCTCTCCCTTCTCCTTGTCGTTCCGTTTGTCGGAATGAGAGAGTTGCAGAACTTCATCCCGTTTCCGGCAGGTTTGGCGCTGCTGGCTATCTGGTTCACGACGACGCTGGCCTTTCCACGGTTGCGGCGCTCGATTGACTGGCTGGTCGACGCGGTCATTCTGCAGCGTGAGGACTATCAGATTCTGAAAGATGATCTGGCCAGACTTCTCGAGTCGAGCGAGGAGGTTCCGGAGATACTCAACCAGGTCTGCCAGCGGCTGCAGCAATCATTTACGGCGAGTGAAGTCGAGTGGGAGATCGATGAAGATCTGGTGGCCGGTCGCTCGCTGGTCGTCAAGGAAGGGCGGCGGACGACCATCTTCCTGCCAACCCAGGAGCGACCACATTACCGCCTGATCATCGGAGAGCTCTCGGGAGGCCGCCAGTTTCTCTCCGACGATCTGGCGCTGCTGGAATCGGTGGCATTGAACCTGGTGCGGCGACTTGATGCGGTGCGGATGATCGAGGAACGCTATGCCCGAAGCCTCCGTGAACAGGAGATGAGCAAGCTCGCGACAGAGGCCGAACTGCGGGCGCTGCGGGCACAGCTCAACCCGCATTTTCTCTTCAATGCACTGACGACCATCGGCTATCTGATCCAGAGTGAGCCGGAGCGGGCGGTGGAGACGCTCCTCAAGCTGACCGGAGTGCTAAGGGCAGTGCTACGGGCGCCAACCGCCGAGCTGGTGACACTTGGAGATGAGATCGAGCTGATCGAATCATACCTGGCCGTCGAGCGAGCGCGTTTTGAAGAGCGGCTCCAGGTCGACATCGATGTGCCGCCGAACCTGCTCAAGTTGCGTCTGCCGGCGCTCCTCCTCCAGCCACTGGTTGAGAATGCGATCAAGCACGGCATCTCCCCAAGTCTCCGTGGTGGAGAATTGCGGATTGTCGCCCGGATCGATGCCACGCCTGGTGATGAGCGGCTCTGCCTCGAGGTGCGAGACACTGGGGTCGGAGTCGACCATAATCCTGAGAGCGCCAGTGAGGAGTCGGCCGGTGGACTTGGTCTCTGTAACGTCCGGCGACGGATGAAAGGAATATACGGTGAGCGGGCGCGGCTCGACTTTTCGAGTCGACCCGGTGAGGGAACAGCGGTCACGCTCTGGCTCCCGCTGGACAGCGAGGTCTCCTCAATATGAAACTCCGCGTCGTTATTGCCGATGACGAGCGCCCGGCAAGGCACTTCCTGGCAGCCCTTCTCCGCACCTTCGCTGGTGTCGAGCTGGTGGCCGAGGCCGGGTCGGGCACCGAGGCGGTCGAGCAGATCTATCGCTACCGACCTGATCTGGCGCTGCTCGATCTGCAGATGCCTGAACTGGATGGACTGGCTGTTGCTTCAATAATCGAAAAAGATATCCGTCCACTGATCGCTTTTGTCACCGCCTATGACGAATATGCCGTGAAGGCCTTCGAGCTGAACGCGATCGACTACCTGCTGAAACCGGTCGAGCACTCTCGTCTGGAGAGAACACTGCGCCGTGCCGAAGAGCGGCTCGAACGTGAGTCCTGGCGGCAGATGGAGGAAGAGAGGCTCGAGGCGGCGATCGATGAGATCGCGGTTACCCATCGTCCCGGCTATCTGGAGCGTATTCCGATCCGTCGCCATGAGGAGATCCTCCTTCTCCCAGTAGCACAACTTTCGGTGGTCGAGGCGGAAGGTGATATCCTTGTGCTGACGACAGTTGATCGTCAACGCTACTACCTGACCTGCCGGCTCAAGGAGCTTGAAACGCGACTCGACCCGCAGGCATTCATCAGACTCAGCCGTGGTGCGATTGTCAGGATCGACCAGATCCTCTCACTCAGCCCGATGCCCGGCGGGACTTATCAGGTAACAATGAACAACGGACTGGAGATTCCAGTCAGCCGGCAGCAGGCCCGGCAGTTGCGTGAGCAACTGCTGAGGATCTGATATTCCCGGTATTAAATCGACCCGTGACGCGGGTCAGGCAGGAAGTGGCAGAATGGCACAGAAGGGAAGTCGGATCGTCTTTGCCTGTCAGAAATGCGGGCATCAGTCCCGCAAGTGGCTCGGCAAGTGTCCCGATTGTGGTGAGTGGAACAGCTTTGCCGAGGAGCAGTCAAGGGATCAATCCCGGGAACTGACGGGCGCCGCTTTCCGTATCTCCGCCGTGCGCGATAGCCGCCCCACCCCTTTTACCGAGATCGAACCGCAGGACGATGCCCGAGAGATGACTGGTATCGATGAATTCGACCGGGTTCTCGGTGGTGGAATTGTGCCCGGTTCACTGGTTCTGATTGGTGGTGAGCCGGGAATCGGCAAGAGCACGCTTCTCAGCCAGGTGGCTGATCGGTTGAGCCAGCTCTACGGCAAGGTCCTCTACATCTCGGGTGAGGAGAGTGACCGGCAGATCAAGTTGCGTGGCGAGCGGTTGGGAATAAATCCGACCGGACTCTATCTGCTTGCAGAGACCAATCTCGAGCACATCTTCAGCGAGATCGAGCGGCTGCAGCCACAGGCGATCATTCTCGACTCCGTGCAGACCATCTATTCGCAGAAACTCGAGAGTGCTCCCGGGTCGATCTCCCAGGTGCGTGAAGTGGCGGGCCAGTTCCTGGTCCTCGCGAAGAGCCTTGGTCTGCCGGTCTTTCTGATCGGCCATGTGACGAAGGAGGGCACCATTGCCGGTCCGAAGGCCCTCGAGCACATTGTCGATACCGTTCTCTATTTTGAGGGAGAGCGCCATCATCAGCACCGGATTCTGCGCGCGGCAAAGAACCGGTTTGGCGCGGCGAACGAGCTGGGAATCTTCGAGATGACCAGCACCGGTCTGGTTGGAGTACCCAATCCATCCGAGATATTTCTCAGTGAGCGACCGCTCGGTGCGTCGGGATCAGTGGTGGTAGCGGCGATGGAGGGGACTCGACCGATGCTGATCGAGTTGCAGGCGCTGGTCAGTTCGTCGCGTTTTGGAACAGGTCGGCGCACCACACAGGGAGTCGAACTGAACCGGGTCGTCCTGCTGGTCGCCATGCTCGAAAAGCGGCTCGGGCTCCAACTCTCCGGGGATGATATCTTCGTCAATCTCGTCGGTGGAATCTCGATCGAAGAGCCAGCGATCGATCTGGGTATCGTCGCGGCGGTCACCTCCAGCTTTCGCAACATTCCACTCCATCCACGTACCGTAGTCTTTGGCGAGGTCGGCCTGGCGGGTGAGGTGCGGGCGACCAGTCAGGCGGCGGTTCGTCTGCGGGAAGCGGCACGGATGGGGTTCCAGCGTGTCATCATGCCGCAGAACAATCTCAATGGGTTGCCCGGGGACGACCGACTCGATGTGATCGGTGTCCGCTCGGTCACCGACGCCCTTGAATCCATTTTTTAGAGTATGGCATTTAAGTTTGGGGCTGATCGGTCTCCAAGTTTAGATCTCCGGCGGGGTTCTCTTTGGCCGGAACCCGTTGCGCTGCTTGTTACCCTGAATCCAACTCATTTGGGAGAGTGGACGGGGAGATCGCCGGTGGGCGATGGTCGTGGATTGGCGGTTCACTCTTTTCGAATCGCCTCACATGCGCTACAGAGAGTTGCCCTTGTCTACATCCCAGACATCACACCTTGAACTGCACCTCAAAATCGCACTTCTGCCTTCGAATCAGGATTGACGCCCGCGAGCCGGGAAGCCTGCCTCTGGCCATCGTAAAATTGCTGGCTTTTTGTCGATTACTGTCAGGCCAATTTAGAAATGTCCCCTATCTTACCAATTTAGAAATGTCCCCGTACCCACTGTTACCGGGGGGAGGCCCCCGGCTCCTTAGCCGGGAAGAGCGTCAGCTCTTCTTACAAGACGCTAAGCCGAAGCGAGGA
>CAIOZW010000113.1 GCA_903862855.1 uncultured Acidobacteriota bacterium | reverse complement strand
GGTGAGAGCCGATCTGCTCGGATACGGAGAGACCGCCAACTGTTTTGAGGGGCCCAGTCCGGCGCCGGCGCCCGGAAGTAGATCGGTCCTCCTCCGGCGCGGTGACGGATGTCGTGAGACCGATCTGCACCTCACCGACTGGACAATCTCCCGCCCGCGCCCACGCAACTCCGCCGCCCCAACCGTTGACTGCCGTGAATACTCAGCTGCGACACAGGGAAGCTATGGCAGCCTCACGGCCGGTTCAATCCTGATCTATCCGGTCTACAGCTCAATCTCGACACGCCCGCAGAGCGAGGAGACACGCTTCACGCTCACCAATACCAGCCAGCAGGAGATGGTCACCGTGCGCCTCTTCTGGATCGATGGGAATGGGACGACCAGCGCCGATGCCCAAATCTGTCTGACTCCGAACCAGACGACCAGCCTGCTCGCCTCGGAGATCGATCCCGATGTTGGAGGCTACCTGCTGGTCGTCGCGGTCGATCCATTAACCGGGCTCCCAGTCAGACACAACTACCTGGTTGGCGATGAGTATCTACGGCTCGCCTCTGGCCACGCTGCCAATCTTGGGGCGACGGCGATTCGGGCCATCGAGGCTCAACCGGTTCTGGCCGATCCGTCGGCAACCACCGTCGATATTCTCTTCGATGGATATAACTTTCAACAGCTCCCGGTGACTTTGGCCATCAGCGGCCTCTCCAGCAGCTTCGCCGAGCTCCCGGGTGAGGGTCTGCTCATCCTGGAGCGGATCGAGGGCAGTCTCGCCACGTCCATGCGCACGGTCGGAGAATTGACCGGGTTTCTCTTCGATGATCGCGAGTCTGCCCACTCTCTTCAGTTCTCCAGCAGCCGTCGTCAGGCGCGCGTATCGATCAGTGATCGCGGACTCCGAGTCATTCCACGCCTCTCGACTGTCATCCCACGGGGACGAACGGGCTGGATGAAGTTCAGTCACGCCGATGGGGGAGCGATCATTGGGGTATTTCTTGAAGCGAGCGGGCAGGGGAGAAATCTTCACGCACTTGCCATGACCGGCTCGGCCGTCGTCACCATTCCGCTCGTCGTGGGGGGCTGCAAGCTGTGAGAATCACGGTTGGGCTTGGGCGGTAAACTGGACATTTCCGGCCCTCATCTGTAATTATAACGATTCTGACGCTTAACCGTCACGACAACCCGATCAGGTCTCGAATCTGCTCAGGTTTCAAATGGGTCAGGTCTTGCCGGTCGGGTGTTACACATCGGGTGTTGGATGGCCGCGGGCTTTACCCTGACATGTAGAAGAGGAGTCTCAATGGAAGAGCCAGCACGCCCCGTGGTCGGGGTGATTATGGGCAGTAAGTCCGATTGGGAGACGATGCGGCATGCCGACGAAGTTCTGACTCAGTTTCAAATTCCGCACGAATGCCGGATCGTCTCCGCGCATCGCACCCCGGGCCGCTTGACCGAGTATGCAACGACTGCCGAATCACGAGGGCTGAAGGTGATCATTGCCGGAGCGGGTGGGGCTGCCCATCTGCCGGGAATGGTCGCCGCACAGACGATCCTTCCAGTTCTCGGAGTGCCGGTCGAGAGCAAGGCGCTCCAGGGGCTCGACTCTCTGCTTTCGATTGTCCAGATGCCAGGCGGAGTACCCGTTGGAACCCTGGCCATTGGCCGGGCCGGGGCCACCAATGCCGCACTTCTCGCAATCTCGATCCTTTCGACTACCTGGCCGGAGCTGCGCGAGCGTCTCCGCCAGTTCCGTGACCAGCAGACGGCCTCTGTCCTTGGTGATACGTTACCGGTATCCGAATAGTGAAAGATCTGACCAGACCAATTCTTCCCGGTTCGGTGATCGGGGTTCTCGGCAGCGGCCAGCTTGGTCGCATGTTCGCGATTGCCGCCCGGCGCATGGGCTATCGTGTCCACACCTTCTCGCCCGAGACCGATACGCCGACGGGGCAGATTGCCGATGTCGAGATTCGCGCCCAGTACGATGACCTCCGTGCGGTTCGCAGTTTTGCCGCCGCCGTCGACGTCGTCACCTTCGAGTTCGAGAATGTGCTATCGGAGACTGCTCAGGCAGCGGCCGAATTTGCTCCGGTCAGACCCGGAGGGCATATCCTTCACGTCACCCAGCACCGGCTGCGCGAGAAGACCTTTCTCGCTTCGAAGGGCCTGCCGGTCACTCCCTTCTGTCCCGTCAGGTCGGACGTCGATCTCGAGGCCGGTCTCGCCAGGTTCGGCTATCCGGCAGTTCTCAAGACAGCTGGTTTTGGCTATGACGGCAAGGGGCAGACCCGGATCAACGCTCCCGAAGAGGCGGCCCCCGCCCTCGCGGCGGCCGGTAGCCAGGAGATGGTCCTCGAATCCTTCGTCGATTTTGCCTGCGAACTCTCGGTCGTTGCCGCCCGTGGCATCGATGGCGACTTTGCGCACTGGGGCGTGATCGAGAACGTCCATCGCCATCACATTCTCGATCTTTCAATTGCCCCCGCCCGGATCTCCCCCGCGGTCAGGGATGAGGCCATCGCCATCGCCCGCGCCGTACTTGAACAGCTCGAAGTGGTCGGGGTTCTCTGCGTCGAATTCTTTCTTACACGTGATGGTCGCCTGCTGATCAATGAACTGGCACCGCGCCCGCACAACTCCGGACACCTCACTTTTGATGCCTGCGTGACCAGCCAGTTTGAGCAGCAGTTAAGGGCGGTCTGCGGTCTGCCGCTTGGTTCGACCGCACTGCTCCGTCCGGCGGCCATGGCCAATCTGCTCGGAGATCTCTGGCGGGATGGTTCGCCTGACTGGTCCGCCGCGCTCCGATACGACCAGGTCAAGCTTCACCTCTACGGCAAGCTCGAACCAAAGGCCGGGCGGAAGATGGGACATTTGACGGCCATGGCTCCGACCGTTGAAGAGGCGGCATCGCTCGTTCGTCAGGCTCGTCAGGCCCTTACCCCCACCCCTTGACCCCTCTTGCTGCCTCGTCTCTGGCGTGGTGCTATCCCCTCGTTACTTTGCAAATTCCACCTCCACTGTTTATGATTCCAGACTTGGTAAAAATTGCTGGTCGGCCGTCAATCATCCTGGCAAAATCGCCTTCCAGGGAGCCGGCCCAGGACGGTAATTGGCAAGGTAATAGATAGGGTAATATTTTAAGCTATTGAAATATGCACCACTGAGGCTGAAAGAAGACTGGAGGGATATGTCTGATCAATTCGATGTGACAGTAATTGGAGCGGGACCGGGTGGCTATGTAGCGGCAATCAGGGCTGCCCAGCTCGGGCTGAAGACGGCAATTATCGAGCGTGACAAGGATCTTGGCGGCACCTGCCTGCTGCGCGGTTGCATTCCGACGAAGGAGCTGCTCCACTCTGCCCACGTCTACGATATGATCTCTGATCCGACTGAATTCGGCGTCAGTGTCGAGGGATTCAAGCTCCATTTCAACAAGGTCATGGACCGGAAGAACAAGGT
>CAIOZW010000112.1 GCA_903862855.1 uncultured Acidobacteriota bacterium | reverse complement strand
GACAGCCGTTATCAGGATGCACTTGAAGAGGTCCGCAATCGGCAGGGAGTGCTACTGCAGCGTCGATCAGAGCTGGCCATCGCCCGCCAGCAACTCGTCGAAACTACCCTTCTCGCTCCGTTCGACGGATCGATTCGGGAGCGACGTGCTTCAATTGGCGAATTTGTCACGGCTGGCATTCCCGTCGTTACGCTGGTCCGTCTTCATCCGCTTCGGCTGCGGGTCGAAATCCCGGAACGTGATTCCCGTGGAATCAGCAGCGGCCAGTCGGTTGGCGTAACAGTTGAAGGTGACACGGCTCTCTACAATGGCCGGATTGCCCGCATCAGTCCAACTTTCCAGGAGCAGAGTCGGACTCTCATCATTGAGGCCGAAGTTGACAACCGGGATGGTCGACTTCGGCCAGGTGCTTTTGCCAAGGCTGAAATACAGACTTCGACCACCGATTCAGTGGTCATGGCTCCTCAACAATCTATTGTCACTTTTGCCGGTATTCAAAAACTTTTTCTGGTGCGCGATGGAAAGGCGATCGAGAAGAATGTTGTCGTCGGCCGTCGACAGGGCGATTGGATTGTGGTCGATGGGGTAGAGGCCGGCCAGAAGATCGTCCTCACACCAGGTGGGCTTGTGACTGGACAGCCTGTAACCACCGCAGGTTCTGGAAATTAGTCCAGAGATTCAAGCGACCGGTCCTCGGCTGAACTCGGTGGTGTCGGTCCGCCTTGTTTTATTAAGATATTATTTGATTGATTGATTGATGATCAATGTAGTATTTTAATTAGTGACACAATGTTCTTATCAATTTAATGTTATTTCTTATCCGAGTCGTGACCGGATCATTTGAGGTTTTTTCACTCTGTGATCCGCTACGAACCTGATCCTGAATGAGTCTGGCACAGCGATATGTGAGGTTCTCCCCAATCTGTAAACTGCAGGCACTTAGAGGTATTAATTGGGTTCCTCAAGTGAGTTATGACGTCAGGGGTCATTGAATAGGGATTCAGAGATTCAGAGATTCAGAGATTCAGAGATTCAGAAAGGCTGCAAATGAACTATGAAATCAACCCGATGGGCCGATTGATGCGCAAGGCAGTGATTATTACCATTGGGACTTGTCTGGTTCTTGCGCCGATCAGCGCTGCGTCTGGTGGACCAAAAGGCAGGCCTTCAACTTATGGACAGCTAATTTCTTACGGTGAGGTAACGATCAACAATAGACCCGCCCCGACCGGCGCCTCTGTCTTCAGCAATAGTCTGATCAATGTCCCTTGTGCACCTGGAAGTTCGGCGATAATCAGGATCGGAGCTGATAGCGTCCTTGAGCTCAAATCAGGTGCTCAACTCAGATTAAAATTTGCCAAGGGAGAGATTGGCGGTGAGCTTCTCGAGGGGAGTCTTCGTGTTCGAACCCGACAGGGAGTGCGGCTTAACCTGACTACACCAGATGGAGTAATCGTGACAGATGGTCAAGCTTCTGCTCTAACACCGGTTTCGGCAAGCAAAGCCGGCAGCTGCCAGTTTGACCAGTTGGCAAGCATCGACAATACGGGCACTGCACCCACACCCCAGGGGCAGTCTCGGCGTGCTGGCCAATCAGGCCAAGCAGGACGAGCTGCTTCTCCAACCTATGCATTAGGTTCAGATATCAGCCCGTTTGCACTCGCGGCTCTTGTCTTCAGTATCAGTTTTTCTGGAGCTATTGCTATCGTTGCCATCACTGAATCAAGAAATCAGATCTCGCCCATTTTTCCTTGAACTTTTAAATACTGTCGGAGAGCCAAGCCTCTACTGGCAGCGATTTGGGATGTAACGGTTCATGTTCCGAAATTATCTCTGGCGATTTGGGTGGTTGGTGGTGCTCCTGATAGCCTCGACCCTCGTTGTTCTCCTGGGATATCATAACCTCAGCGTCAGGTTCGTTTCTGACGCGCGATTTCAAATCGACCGGCAAGCATTGCTGGCCATCCACCGTAATATTCCCAACTCTCCGAGGCTCAATAACAGACTTGCTGAATCGTTTCTTCGTGATGTCGCCATTGACGAGCAGGCTCTCAAGTCCGCCCTTTATCATGCTCGACTGGCAGCCGATCGTTCTCTCTGGGACTATCGTACCGCGCATATTCTTGGATCGATCCTCGAAATATCAGGTGACCTCGAAGGAGCTGAAAGAGCGCTCAGGAGCGCAGTCCGTCTTTCACCAAACTATACTCGAGCAAACTGGGCCCTTGGAAATCTTCTCGCTCGACAGTCGCGGCTTGAAGAGTCCCTCCCGTACCTCACCAATGCGGCGAGTCATGATCCTGCCCTGTATCCTACGGTCTTCGATATTCTCTTGGAGATATCGGATGGCGACGAGAATCTGGTCACCCAGATAACAGCCAACAATGCTGATGCTCAGTTGATGCTGGTCGATCATCTCCTGGGTCGATCACGGGATGAGTCGGCGCTCCGTTTATTCAGGCAGATTGACCCTCAGCGACGTCGAAACTCAACGCGAACCTTGAATTTCATTTTGCGTCAAATTGACGGTGGAAATTATTTTCATGCCAAAGAGCTCTGGTGTGAGCTCTATCCGGAAAAGGTTTCTACTGGCAATCTCTTGATAAATGGTGGTTTCGAGCAACAGACGATGCTCGACCGCGGTCGGATTGATGAGCTTGAAACACTCTTTGAGTGGAGGGTTACGCCCTCAAGGTATGCCCAAATCGGAATCGATGCGGTCAGCTCAGGTGATGGAGCACGCTCAATTAGGGTGCTATTTATAGGTAAGGACACGACGGTGCTCGATAAGGAGATACGTCAACAGATCGCACTGAAGCCGGGAAGCCGTTATCGCCTCACCTTTTCATATCGAACCAGTCAGTTTTCATCGCCTCTTGGCCCACGGGTGGCGATTACCAGTGATAAAGAGATCATTGCACAATCAGAGGCAATCCAGAGCGGATCAGGTGGCACAAGGGCTGGTAATAGCTGGATAGAGAGTGGCTTTGAATTTTCAGCTCCAATTGGTTCGGGACGAAGATATGTCTCGATCATCAGGCAGCCGCAATTCAGCTACGATGATCCAACCACTGGCGTCGTCTGGTTTGATGCTTTTTCATTGATCGAACTCGACACTCCATCAAACTGATAGACCTGATCGTCCAGAATTGGAATACTTCTCTTCATATGGCAAGGCCAAGACTCACAAGTCGTCAAATGGATAATGAGGATCACCTCGGCCTCGGGACGTCTTTATCTACGCCGCTTGAGAAACTGATCAGGAATAGTCTTCTCATGCTGCTGATGTTGTCGGTGCTTGCATTTGGTACGGTTGAGTACTGGTCGATTGCCCTTTTTGGAATTCTACTTATTTTACTCTTTCTTTTTTGGGGAGGTCTCGAGCTCACACGGTCAGTGTTTCGAGTTAGCTTTCCTTTGCTTCTCTGGCCGCTTCTCTTGGCCATTCTTTATGGGCTGATGCAGGCAAAGACAAAGGTTGACGATGCCGGTCGTCACTGGGCGCTTTCGATGGATCCCGAGGCGACTCTGCTGGTGGTAGAGGTTATGGCGCTTCTCCTGATTGCCGGACTTATGTTTGCCAACGTCTTTCGAACCAGCCAGAGCCTGCAGCTGCTCCGAAATTTTCTGGTTGTCTTTGGCATGCTCTACTCACTTTTCGCGCTCATTAACCACTTTACCTGGAATGGAAGATATTTCTGGTTTATTGAGCCATCTGTTACACCATCAAATCCATTTGGATCGTATGTAAATCATAACCATTTTGCCGGAATGGTCGAGATGCTGGCACCGATACCATTGTCGCTGATACTGACCAGAACGGTCAGGGGAGAGATTGCCCTTATCAATGGACTTGCGGCTGGATTGATGGGAATAGCGACCATCCTCTCACTCTCTCGAGGGGGGATGATCAGTCTCATCGCTGGGCTTATGTTTGTCGTCTTTCTCGGCCTTCGCCCTTCTCGGTTTTACCCACCCGGTTATGCCGAATACCAAAAAGAAGTTGGACGAACAGGCATAATGAGAAGTCTTCCACTTGCTCTGACAAGAATCCTCGCGGCTCTGATCATTATGGGAGTTCTGGCGGCTGGCATACTGTGGGTCGGGGCCGATTCAGTCATAGAAAGACTCGATCTGGAAGGCTCAAGCAACACCGCGACATCAGATGGTGAGGTTGGCCTGGAAGCTACTCTTCATCAGAGTCGTGGATTCATCTGGGAGGATACTGTACGAATGATCCGCGCCAACTGGCTTACAGGAGTTGGTCTTGGCGCATACCAGACAGCCTACCCCATCTACAGTCAGCGCGACAGGTTCCATCTTATCGGTCAGGCCCACAACGACTATCTGCAGGTGATTGCCGATGGTGGAATTATCTTTGGTCTTCTGGCGCTAATCTTTCTTGTCTTGCTCATCAGATATGGCAAGAGAGCCATCGATCACCCGGATCCCTCAATGTCGAGTCTGGCTATTGGTTGCTCAGGAGGGGTCATGGCAATTCTGGTTCATAGCTTTTTTGATTTTAATCTGCAGATACCCTCCAATAGCCTTATCTTTCTCCTTCTTTCGATCGTTCTCTGGAGAATTGGATACTCGGCGATCAATAAACGGGTCGGTCACAAGTGGATAGGATTGAACAGCTCGGTCAACGATGATCAGTAGTCCTATCTGGAAATGGAGGCAGGATCTTGAAAGTTTTTCAAACAATGTCCCGATCTTTTAAAGTTGCAATCTCAACTACGCTCTTCCTTCTTCTGCTCTCTTCTGTCTCAATTGCGCAAGAGGAGACGACACGTTCTGCTCCATCAAGAACCAGAACCAGGGACGAAGGGGCAACGGCAATTACATCGAGAGGCCCACAGGTCGTCATTGCTGCCGATGATGACTATCGCCTTGCCCCGAGCGATGTGGTTGAAGTCGTCATCGAAGATGCCCCCGAGCTCTCCGGAAATTATCGAATCAATCGCACCGGAACGCTTCCAATGAAGTATCTCGGATCGCTTCAGGCCTCAGGGAGAACAACCGAAGATATCACGACGATGATTACGGAGGGGCTGCGTGGACGGTATCTGCGTGATCCAAAAGTATATGTCAGTGTTAAACAATATAACAGTCGGACTTTTTTCATTCAGGGGGCGATAAAAAACCCGGGAGTCTTCATCATTGAAGGAAAGCCATCGCTCTTCAAATTGATCTCAATTGCAGGTGGAATGCCGGAAGGGCATGGTTCGACCGCCTACATTATCAGAGAGAAGAAGCTTGATCCTGCCAGGCTCGAGAAAGCTCGTGCAGGTATTCAAATTCCGAGTGGAGATAAGGGGGATGGGCAGGCTGTTCGCCAGACAGACTCCAATGACACAGGTCAGTCGGCCATTCCAACTCCAGCATCGCGTGCTCGTGATGATGCGAAGTCTGGTGTAGCCGCTATCGATGGTGAGACAGAGTACGAATTGCTGACCGCCAATATCAGTGGATTCTACCGAGGACGTTTTGAGCAGAACCTGATCATTCAGCCCAATGACCTTGTCTACATTCCACCTTCAGAGGTCTATTTCGTTGTTGGAGAGGTCAAGTCTCCAGGCCAGTTTCCGCTTCGCGAGGGAAGTTCAATCAGGCAGGCCATCTCCTTGTCACAGGGACTCCTCTTCAAAGCGGCCGGCGATCGGGCCATCATCTTCAGACAGGAACCGGTGAGTGGCAAGCTAACCGAGATCCCCGTCGATGTAGGTGCAATCTTGAATGGTAAAAAGGATGACATTACGCTGGCTCCAAACGATGTGATCATGGTACCCAATAGCCGGATGAAGTCTTTTGCTGGATCGATGATGATGTCGATGAGCGGGGTTCTTTCCCAGGCAGCAATTCTCGGCATAATGCGATAATCATCAGGATCAGATACAATCTTCAAGAGTCGTGAGTCCCTCATTGAGCATAGGCGTGGCATCAATTGGGGCGTGAAGATTATGTTTGTTAATAATATCGGGATTGAGATGGATCGATCTTAAGGGGATTATGCGATCAACTCCCTGTTTAATTGGAACCTTTTGACAAGTTTGAATCACTGGTGATACTGAATAAGTCACTGCTGATCAAACAAACATTCGTAATGAGGCTTGGTTTGGACTCGGTTCTCCGTCCGCAAAATCTTGAAAGTAGTTTCAGGTTCGAGAAAGTTTCTAATCAGGTACAAGTTTAATCGATTCAGACAATTATCTTGTGTATAATCAAATGGTTTCAAAGAGTGCGGGACATCGTTGTCGGCTCCACCAATCAGGTAATACTGCTTGATTCGAGCAGTCCGGATTTGGAAATCGCCAGGTGTAGATTTGATGAGCCTTGTCCTGGTCACTGAAATGAGTATCTTGAAATAGACTAAATTGAAAAATCATATTGATTCAATACCAGGATTTGTCGGGAACATTTGTGGCGGATTGATCTATCTGCTCAGTTCTGCAGTCTATGGGGCTGAATGTGCAGGAAGACTGAACCCTCAAGGAGGGTTAACTAATGTCTCAAGATCATAATCAATGGGGTCATCAGGGAGGACAGGTCAATCCTGAAAAGTCTCTCCAGATCAGGCCAAGTGGAGCGCCAGCTCTTACCTCGCTGGATCAGCTTTCATACAATTATTACAATACCCAGGTGGCGGTTGAGGGCTTTGACTTGCGTGACATGTGGCGCAAGATCAAAAAAAGACGCCTCATGATCCTCTCCATCGTCATTGTCGTGACGACAATCGTGACGATCGAAGCTTTCCGAAACAAATCTTACTATCAGGCCTCAGCGAAGATTGCCTTCAACCAAAACAAGTCTGAGATGAAGCTGGGTGATCTTGTCCTTGCCTCAAATGACAACGAGAGGATCAATACGGACCTTCTCATGATCAAGACATACCCGCTACTCGAAGATGTCGTCGTCATGCTTCGGCTCGATCAGGATTCACGTTTTATCGATAGCGGACGTCGAACAGTTAGCGATTCGGTCAAATCAATCTTCCATAGCTTCGGAAGCCGGGTCGAAAGTCAGAAGAGTCAGCTTCCAGACACTGAAACCCTGGTGATGGAGCCGGCTGCCAATGAGCAACGAACGCCTCAGGAGGCTGCCCGTCTTGCTCCCTTCGTCCAGACGCTTATGGAGATGTTGAATGTCCAGCCGGTCGTCAACACCAGGGCAATCGATGTCAAATTCACTCATACCGATCCGGAGATCGCCTCCAGCGTCGCCAATGGCGTCGCGAGAGTCTTTATCGAGTATAGTTACCGGAACAAGACCGAGAATTTTACAACCTCCGCCAACTGGCTTGATCGGACCACTCGAAGCCTCCAAGCTCAAGTTCAGCAGGCTGAACAGGCCCTTGCCAGTTATTCAATTTCGCACAATCTCATTGGAAATATCGACAACTCAACCATGACCGGTTCCAAACTGGCCGATGTCTACAGTCAGGCACAAAGGGCTGAGACGGATCGTATATTGAAGCAGTCTATCTATGAAGAGGTTCGTAAAGGTAGAATTCTGCAGCTTCCAGAGGCATTCTCTGACCGGCGCAGCGCTCAGATGCGGTCCGATCTCAATGATCTCCAGTTGAAGATGGCCGAATTGAACGCGAGATTTGGCCCAGAGAATCCTCGCGTAATTGAAGCGCGCCATCAGATCGAAGAGCTTGAGGCCTTGATTGTTGACAGTTCCAAGATTCTTGCCGAACGACTTCGTGCCGATTATGAAAGAGCGGTTCGTGAGGAGTCCCTGATCAAGGACTCTCTTGCCAAGGCCAAGGGCGAGGCTATTCAGCAGAATCAGGATGCAATACAATTCAACATTCTCAAGCAGAATGTCGATACCGCCAAAGAGCTCTATAACGATTTTTTAGAGAAGACCAATCAGGTCAACATTCAGAGAGCCGACCAGGTCAAGGACCTGCGGATTATCGATCCGGCGCGACCACCTGTAGAACCTGTTGGACCGCACAGGCTGCGGTCAATTATTCTTGGATTCATTCTCAGCCTTGGTATTGGCGTCGGGCTGGCTCTCCTCATTGAATATTTTGATAACTCCGTCAAGAATGTCGAAGATGTGATGAGGGCGACCCAGCTTCCTACTCTCGCTGTAATCCCCGCCATGAACAAGCAGTCGCTCCGTTCATCACATGTCAGGAAAGGTGAGTTGCGCTCCGGGCTAAATCAGAACAACCGTCAGCACCGGGTTGGTAAAGGGACGGTCATCACCAACATCGGCGGAATTGTTCCGCGTGGACTTCAGCCCAAGGGAAATCAGCTTGCGACTCTCGATGGTCTCTCTTCGGTTGTGGAAGCATATCGAATGCTGAGAACGTCCCTTCTTCTATCGTCGGCTGGCAAGCCACCACGAACCATTCTGTTGACCAGCAGTCAGCCCGGTGAGGGTAAGACGACTACTGCAGTCAATACTGCTATCTCCATGGCGCAACTCGGTGCCTCGGTTCTGCTTATCGATGCCGATATGCGTCGTCCCACGGTTCACAAGACTTTCAAGATAGGTCTCGTCAATGGTCTTTCGACCTATCTATCAGGCAATGGCGAGATTGATAAACTGATTGTCAAGTTGCCAATGCCAAACCTGTCTGTTCTGACTGCCGGACCAATTCCACCAAATCCTGCCGAGTTGATAAGCTCGGAGAGGATGCGTGTCATGCTAAGAATGCTCAGTTCAAGATATGATCACATCATTATCGACTCTCCTCCATTGATAACAGTTACAGATCCGGTCATCCTTTCGACAATGGTTGATGGATCTATGCTTGTTGTTCAGTCTGGTCGCAGCACGAAGGAGATGATCCGCCGCGCCCGTCAGGAGTTGGCCGGTGTCAATGCTCGTATTTTTGGAGTAATTCTTAACAATGTCGATATCAAGCGTGATGGGTATGATGAGTATTACTATCACCGTTATTACAGCAACTATACCAACTCCAACAATAGTTCAAAGGGCGGATCCGGATCGGCCTGATGTAAAACTGTCGCTGACAGTCCATTGATTGTCTGCCATTTAGGTGCCCTGGCTCCCTGATTATCACATCCTATCGATTTCAGGATCCCGGTATTGTTCACAATTTTGATATTTACTCGATGGATTTTGATAATTATAAATCCCGACCCAATGGTATTCATGTCACAATTCGTCCATCTGGTCGCTGGACCTGGCAAGAACTCAGTGCGATCTGGGAGTACCGTGAACTGCTACTCTTTTTGACCTGGAGAGATATCAGGGTCAAGTATCGGCAGGCATTGGCCGGTCTGCTCTGGGTGATCATTCAGCCAATCGCGACGATGTTCATTTTCAATATATTCTTCAGTCGTATGATGGGGCTGAAAACTGGCGGAGTTCCATACCCACTCTTTGCCTTTTCAGGAATCGTTCCGTGGCTCTTCTTTTCAAATGCGGTCATTAATAGCAGTAACAGCCTGGTTGGAAATACGAACCTGATTACCAAGGTATACTTTCCAAGAATGATCATACCAGGGGCGGCAGTATTGGCAGGTCTGGTCGACTTTCTGATTGCGATGGTCGTGGTCATGATAATGATGCTCTGGTTTGACGTTGAATTGACCAGCCAGATTCTCCTGCTACCATTACTCGTCCTGCTCACGGCACTTATGACCTTTGGTCTTGGAATGCTTATGGCTGCACTCAATGTTCGATACCGTGACGTCCGACATGCCTTGCCATTTCTGCTTCAGCTCCTGATGTTTGCGACTCCAATCTTCTATCCACCGAATCTGATACCTTCAGAGTTGGCTTGGTTTGTTGCGATCAATCCACTGTCCGGTTTGATCGGGGGATATCGAGCTGCATTGCTTGGCCAGAGACTGGACTGGGCAGCCATTGCCCTTACAGCTACGATTACTTTGATTATGCTGATTATTGCGTTCTGGTACTTCCGACGTACTGAAGATATCTTTGCTGACATCGTCTAATATGCCGACGCTTGCAACAAAGAACCACCAAGGAATGCACCAGGGAGGATTCGCCGTAAAGCGGTTTTAGCAGATTAAACTTTGATGTTCATCACGGATCCCGCCTCGGTTGAGAGGTTTCCTTTATGGTCGCGGTTGACATTGTTCAATCAGCGGGATAACCATCTCCAAAATATAGTTTGAATACACCTGTTGCTCTGATAATCTTCAACCGGCCTGAATGCACGTCACGAGTTCTTGCGGCACTGGCGAGAGTCAAGCCCAGCCATCTATTTGTGATTGCCGATGGGCCGCGTCCTGATCACCCTGCGGATATGGAGAGGTGTCAGGCGACCCGCGATCTGATTGATCAGATCGACTGGGACTGCAAGATTGAGAAGAACTACTCTGATCTTAACCTCGGATCAAAAAGAAGACCGGAGACAGGCATTGACTGGGTTTTTGAACAGGTCGAGGAGGCGATCATCCTTGAAGATGACTGCCTGCCAGACGAAGCTTTCTTTCCCTACTGTACAGAGCTCCTTGCCAGATACCGCTATGATATGCGGGTAATGATGATCAGCGGATACTGTTTCTTCGACATGCAGGAACGTTCCAATCAGAGCTATCATTTCTCCTATCTTGGTAGCACCTGGGGCTGGGCGACGTGGCGCAGAGCCTGGCAACTCAATGATCCTGATCTGACCAGGTGGCCTGAAGTTGTCGAATCCCATTTGATTGACCAGCTCTTTCCCGATGCGGTGCATGCCAGATTTTGGTACGATGTATTTGCACGTATTCTGGATGGAAGACTTCATGATGCCTGGGACTACCAATGGCAGATGAGCTGCTGGCTCAATAGTGGGTACCGCATCTTTCCATCCGTCAATCTGATTACCAACATCGGGTTCGGTGACGACGCTACGCACACCTTTGGAGCCAATCCATTTCACAACCGGCCGGGTAAGCTCAATTTTCCGCTGATCCACCCGAATCTGGTCATTCGAAGCGTCGAGGCGGACCTCGAGATCGTAGAAAGTATGTGTCGTTATGAGGGATACCGGGTCGATCCACCTCCTCTCAGTCGCCGCATCCTCAAGAATGTGCCATTTCTCCATCAGATATTTAGGTTGCTTCGGCAGGGAGTCAGATTGCTGGCAAAATCCTGGTAGATCTTCATCCCCGATCTGAAGCAAGACTGATACGATGAGTCACTCTTCACGCTTTTGCGGATAAATCATTACTCGACAATTGATGCGAGAGGTGGGGCCGCCCTGGCGACATTAAGACTGCACCTTGCACTGCGCGAGAGAGGGGCAGACTCAACTCTCTATGTTCGTGAGAAGCTGAGCCGTGAGGCAGGTGTAGAAAAGCTCTCGCCACTAAGAGAGAATCCTTATCTCCATCGACTCAAGAGATGGATCAATAAGCCGCCAGGCCAACCCCTGTATACGTTCAATCTCGACGAACCGCCGCGAATCTCACTGAAGAGCTTTCTTGAAACCCGCTCAAATCCTGGTCAGACAGTCTCGGTAATCCATTGGATAGACAATTTTCTGGACGTAATATCGCTCCGACGATTGATCGATCACTTTCAAGGTTCCGTGATCTGGATGATTCACGACCTTGAGCCATTTACTGGCGGATGTCACTACAGCTTTGAGTGTCAGGGCTTTACTACGGAGTGTGGGAGTTGTCCTCAATTGAAGTCCACTGATCCATACGATCGTGCTAATCGGACCTGGAAGAGAAAGCAGGATTTACTGGGCGATCTTGAGATATGTTTTATTGCGCCAACAGTCTGGGGTGAATCACGTGTCCGCGAGAGCAGCCTCTTCAGCCATCAGCGAGTCGTCCGAATTCCTTTGCCAATCGACACGGCAGTATTTCGACCATACTCAAAATCGATCGCCCGTGATGTTCTCCACCTTCCTCCCGATGCGCGACTTCTTCTCTGTGGGGCAAGTTATATCGATGATCCACGAAAGGGAATGGATCTTCTGATCAAGTCGCTTCAAGAGCTGAATCGTATCCCGGGCGAAGATATACGCATCATTCTCGTTGGCCAGAATGGGCAAGAATTACGGACAAGTTTTGGATTGCCAGTCCATTATCTGGGTGAGATTGTCGATCCTTTGCTGATGGCCCTTGTCTATCAATCTGCTGACGTCTTTCTCTGTCCATCCCTCGCTGATTCTGGACCACTGATGATCCCGGAATCACTACTCTGTGGAACGCCAGTTGTCGCTTTTCCGACGGGTGGGGCCCCCGACTGGATCAAACCAGGAGTCAATGGCTATCTGGCAGAGTTTGGAGATGCAAGAGATTTTGCAAGGGGAATCGAAAGCTTGCTTGGGCTGGATATGGAGAAGGTCGCCACATCCGCCAGAGACTCGGTCGAATTGCTTCATCGTCCGGATATCGTTGCGGATCAACACCTGCAGCTCTATCGTGAACTCTTGAAGAACCGCGCTGCGTAATGACTCATTCCATCGAAAATAGAGGCATCATCCGAGTTGAGAATCTAGGCAAGTTCTATCGGCTTGGTGCCGAAAGGTACTATCCAACTACACTGCAGGATGCCGTAACGAGAATCTGGCAGCGACCTTCACAGGAAGGAGTGGCAGATCGATCCAGCCTTTGGGCCTTGCGCGATATAAATTTTGAGGTTGAGAGTGGTGAGATTGTTGGAATAATTGGTGGTAATGGTGCCGGCAAATCGACCCTTCTGAAGATCCTATCGCGAATAACCCGGCCGACAACCGGCCATGTTGACATTTATGGCAGGGTAGGAAGTCTGCTCGAGGTTGGCACCGGATTCAACCCTGAGTTATCCGGTCGAGAGAATGTCTTTCTCAATGGTGCAATTCTTGGGATGAGACGTCGCGAAATTGAACGCAAATTTGACGAGATTGTCGAGTTTGCCGAGGTTGGCAGGTTTATCGATACACCCGTCAAGCATTACTCGAGTGGGATGTATATGCGACTCGCCTTTAGTGTGGCAGCCCATCTTGAACCGGAGATCCTTGTTATTGACGAGGTCCTCGCTGTTGGTGACTTCTCCTTCCAGAAAAAGTGCCTCGGGAGGATGTCCGCCGTTGCTCGCGAGGGGCGCACCGTCCTCTTTGTCAGCCATAACATGATTGCGCTCCGAAGTCTTTGTGCACGTGCTATCTGGATTGATAAAGGAAGGCTGGTGATGGATGGTGAAATCAATGAGGTCGTCAATCGATATCTCCAGCACGAGAAGAGTTCCTGTTATGAAAAAGTCTGGATCCACAATGGCGAGGATTTCGAAGCGAGTGCTAGTGTTGAAACCAGAGAGATCGAGTTAGTCTCGGCCAGACTCATTCCGCAAAAATCAGATGGAAGTGATCGCATCTCTGTTAGTGACCCAATCTTGCTCCAGTTTGAATATATAAACCGGGTTCCGGACAATCTTCTTCAGGTAAGTTTTGTTCTCTACAATCTCGAAGGTATTTGTATCTTTAACGGAAGATCAATACCGACTCGATTTCCGGCAGGGTTGATCAGGCAGTCATGTCTAATCCCTGGCGGACTTCTCAATGATGATTCCTACCGTATCCGGCTCGTCATTGTCAGAGATACTAATGTAGGTCTCTTCGATGAGGATAATGTCCTCTCCTTTGAAGTCCACGATGTTGAGCGTGAGGGCGGTTGGTTTGGTAAATGGATTGGCGTAGTCAGACCCGATTTTGAATGGTCTATACCAGTGGTTGAACCTATCAAAGGTGGAGTATTGTCTCCGCTATCCAGTGAGCGAGATCAATGCTGAGCGTCGTCAATTCACCCTGGATTTAAGATGCGCATACTTTTTGTTGGATTTGGTAGCAGCATTCATTCGGCAAGGTGGATCTCGCAGTTTGAAGACCAGAACTGGGATCTGCATCTCTTTCCTGTCGATCCATATCACCTCAACAGTTCTCTTCGAAACGTGACCGTTCATTATCTCTTTCCAAACTCCGGCGCTGGCATTGACCCTTCGGTACGTCAGTCAACTCTCTTCTGGCCATTCAGAAGGGGCCGTGAAAGGCTGAAGGGCCTCTCGGCTCGTTTACCCGGTGATCCACTGTCATCGGTTAGCCGACTTTCACGACTGATCGGCAGTATCAAACCTGATCTTGTCCATTCATTCGATTCAGCAGGAGGGTTGCTGACATACGATGCTTATTGCCTCTCCAGTCAGGGTTTTCCTCGATGGATACACAGTTCCTGGGGAAGTGACCTCTATAGTTTTGGGCGGGAAGAAGTGCGTAAGCAGAAGACAAGAGGCATGATGACGGCCTGTCGTTACTTCATGGCAGACTGCCAGCGAGAACTGGAACTGGCTCCGGAATATGGTTTTACGGGAGAGATCCTGGGAGTCTTTTCGGCTGGAGGTGGCTATGATATTGAGAATATGCAGCAGTATCGCAAAGCAGAACCGCCCTCCCAGAGAAGAATCATTGCCTTGAAAGGGCGTCACGGTGTGCTCGGTGGGCGTGGTCTCGATGCTCTGCGGGCAATCGAGCTCTGCAGGCATCTGCTGATGGATTACCAGATCAGGGTCTTTCTGCCCCAAGGTGACATTAGTGGAGCTATCGAATATGTCAGAAGGTGGACCGGGCTCGATATTACTGTTATCCCTGAACATTCAAGCCATGCGGAGATCCTCTCACTCTTTGGTTCAGCGAGAATTGCCATTGCCCTTGGGATGACTGACGGGACGCCCCACTCGATGCTTGAGGCTATGACAATGGGAGCCTTTCCTATCCAATCAAATACTGCTGATACGCGTGGATGGATCGAAGATGGGCGTAATGGCTTTGTCGTGCCACCGGAGGATCCGCAAACGGTCGCTGAAAAGTTGAAACTCTCTCTTGTGGATGATCAACTTGTTGACTACGCTGCCGACATCAACCTTGATCTTTTGAGAAGCCGTAAGGAGATCGGCAAGGTCAAGCCGGAGATTATTTCAATCTATCGTCGTCTGACAGGTCTCTCCAATTGATACACATCAAGACTGAAATGAATACTTTTAGAAGAGTCTTTCAGCTCAAATTATAAATGACAAGATTTAGGAGTCACTATCAGAGGTTAAGGAGACTCGTTGTCGAATGCTACATTCTTGTCTCCAGAGAATACGGATCACTCAGGTCATCAGAACAGAATTCATCACCCATCGATCCATTTTCCAGCCGTCCATCGTTGTTTCCTCCTCCACTGACAGTCATCGATATTGGTGGTAGTTATGGTCAGTTTGTTCGCGAGGCAAATCGGGCATTTCCCAAGGCCAGGATCTATTCGTTTGAACCAATTCCCACATGTTTTGATGAGTTGAACATACTCTCTCAAGAGATCCCGGCCCTTCTACCGCGCCAGCTTGCACTGAGTGATACAAGGGATTCGGTGATTTCAATGTTTCGGCCTTCAGTGATTCGAGCTCGTTCCAGACCATGCGTCCCGAACATCTCGAAGCCTGGCCGCACACGGCTCTGCAAGAGCGAATCAGAGTGGAGAAGGCCAGGCTTGATGATCTTTTTGATCCACTTTGCCTTCCAAAACCAGTCTTTATCAAGATCGATGTCCAGGGGCATGAAATGCAGGTAATTCGGGGCGGACGGATGGTGAACGCTGCCAGTCAACGCGTGATGGTCGAATTCAACTTTGCTGCTCTCCACGATGGTCAACCTTGTTTTGATGAAGTGCACCAGGAGATGCGCAGTCTTGGTTTTATCCTCGACACATTTGTCAGTCCACCTCGACACCCGGCGACTGGAGAGCTGATGTCTACGGATCTGATCTACTTCAAACAATTCTCTGGTTCGGCTGACCGTTGATGGCACGATTGCTCAATCTTGGATGCGGCGAACGTCACCACCCTGACTGGGTCAATCTAGACATGAAGTCGGCCAATCCAGATGTTTTGATTGCCGATCTCCGACGTGGCTTACCTTATTCAAGTGGTGAGTTTGACGTCGTTTATCACTCCCATGTTCTTGAGCATCTGTCACGTCAACATGCCCGTGGACTGATGGATGAATGTTACCGTGTTCTCAGATCGTCAGGTATTCTGCGGGTTGTCATCCCTGACCTGGAATCACTTGCCCGAGAGTATCTGGACATCATCAGGATGATTGATGAGTGTGATCCACGTGGACACTCGCGACTTGAATGGATCTTGTTGGAGCTCTTTGATCAGTTTGTCCGTACTCGACCGGGAGGTGAGATGTTGGAATACCTGAAGAGAACTGACAATCCTGATGAAGAATATATTCTTAGTCGTACTGGATCGTGGGCCTTACCATTGCTGAAAGGTCTCCAAGGTGAATATGTTGAGAATGGTCATCTCATTACAGTATCCATGACAACACGACTCAGATACCTCATAAGAAGAGTACGGAATAGATTTACCGACCTCAAACCAGGTGCGAGTGATTTTACCCGCAGCGGTGAGCGTCATCTGTGGATGTATGATCGCCACTCACTCGGTCGACTGCTTGAGTCATCGGGATTCAGAGATATTTCACGTCTTCGTCACAACCAGAGTCACATTCCTGGCTGGTCTGATTACATGCTCGATTCAGATAGTAATGGCCTCTCCGCAAACCCTGGATCACTCTACCTCGAAGCCTTAAAACCCTGAACTACCCTGAAAAATGCTCGATTCTCATCAGTCGTTTGACACCAAATGTGATCAAAATGCCCCAGCAGTGGCAGTAATCATTCCTACTCACAATAGGTGGAATCTGGCTCATGAGGCAATTACCGCTCTGCTGGCAGATGATTATCCGCATAAGACCATCTACCTTGTCGATGATGGCAGCATTGATGGAACCTCTACTCGCTGCCGTGAAAATTATCCAGAAATCAGAATCTGTCCGGGGGATGGCAAGTTGTGGTGGGGTGGGGCGATCAATGTCGGTATCGAGCAGGCCTTGCTGGATGGATTTGAACTTGTCTTCTGGCTAAATGATGACAACCTGGTTGAGAGGTCGACAATACGACAGATGGTTGATATTCACTTGCAGTGTGGAAAGGATACGATAATTGCATCGCGCACGGTCTCGACCACTAATGGTGAAGATGAATGGGCTGGCCACCCTCCACGGTGGCATCCTGATTATGCAGGATGGACCGCTCAACCTCCACTATTGTCCCCATCCGTAATCCAGTCGCTGGATAATCCTTTATACCGTAAAATTGACCATCCTCCTGGAGGTCGTGGTGTTCTCATTCCCTCCTCATGCTTCTCTGTCGTTGGACTGATCGATCAGAGGTGCTTTCCTCATTACTGGGCAGATCACGACTTTCACTATCGCGCCAGAAAGCAAGGATACAGATACATTCTGGCTGAGGGGGCCGTAGTCTGGAATCGTCCAAACAGCAGTTTGAATCAGATCGATAACTGTTTTTCTATAGGTTGGTCCTTGCAATTTCTGTTTGCAAGGCGATCGGCGATGAATCTGCCGACACTCCGCAGATTACTAAAGAGACATCTCGATCCTGATGACTACCGTCATATCTGGTATCCACATCTATGGAATACCTCACTCTGGCTCGCCTCCGGTTGGGTCAACCGACACCCTTGGATCCATAAGAATATCCGCTCTGCCTGGAATCTGATCAACTCGCTTCGCCGGGCACTGGATTTCCTCGGCCTTTGAGGACGCGGACGGTCAGGGCGATCGATCTAACAATTATCATCGATCTGCAAATGATTACTGCAATAAATTATCGTTACAATCAGTTAAAGTTTAATCTGCAATATGCATCAAATGGTTTATTGAATTATTCCAGATTGTCGACAGCCGCTAAATCCGGCAAGTACCCGCAAATAGCGGCAGTAATGGTTGGCAGGAACGATGACTATATGCAAGATTTTGCACTCCGAATAAGAGCGACTCTGAAATGGAATGTCAGTAATCTCGTTACAGAACCAATTTTTGTCGAGTGGAACCCGCCGCCTGATCGTGAACTTCTAGCCTATCGACTTGCTGAAGAGTTCCCGACATTGAAGGTCTTCGTTGTGCCGCGCGAGATACACGAGAAGGTCTGTCAAAATCCGCGGTTGGCATTGATGGAGTACCATGCCAAAAATGTTGGTCTGAGGCGTGCCAATTCGGAGTGGGTAATGGCCACCAATGCGGATGTCGCGATCGCTCCGGAAACGATCAGATCTATTGTCAATCTCCAAGATAGTCATCTTTCGGAGATGATTGGATTTATCGCTGAACGAGTAGACATTGACTGGACAGAGGGGCGAAGCAGTGGTATCGGACTAACAGATTGTCTGCAATTCAAACGTATCGTGCCATTATCACCAAATGGAACTGGAGATTTCCTGATGGCAAGACGCGATCTCTGGCACCGGATCAAGGGGTATGACGAAAATCTCCTTCGACATCGGATTGGTTGTGATGCTCGCGGTGCAGCCCAGATGAGATTACATGGTGCGCTCATTGAGAAGATCGGGAGAGTGCTTCATCTTGCACACCCGACCTCGTGCACTGAAGAGGGAGTGCGACCTCACCATGGTGAGGCGGCGACACTCACCGATCTTCCATATCTGAATGGCCCCAACTGGGGGCAAGGAGATAGTCGCCTCATTGAGATCGGGGAGAGGATATGGCAGTTGGATTGAAAGAGCTTATCCTGGGAGGAGAAGGTCTAATCGGCAGGGAACTGACAAGGCAGTTGATCGAGGTTGGACACCAGGTAGTCTCGCTCGATCTCAAGAACGGCCACGATCTACGCCGTATCGACCATAAGCCCTACGTTGAGGCGGATAGAGTTTGGTTTCTTGCCTGGGATACTGGTGGTGCAAAATATCATTCCGCCTCAGAGAAACAGCACCAGATGTTTCTTAATAATAGCGAAATGGCAGCCAGAGTCTTTGATGCATTGTCGGTGACTCGAACCCCTTTTATGTTTGTTACTTCTCAGTTGGCTGGTCAACCGTCAGCCTACGGTCTCACAAAGCTCATGGCCGAGGGGTGGGCAACCCAACTTGGTGGACGGATTGCCCGACTCTGGAATACCTACGGTTGGGAGGATCCTGATTCTCGCAGCCACGTCATAACTGATCTGGTCATCAGTGGTCTTGTGAGTGGAGCAGTTCGCTTGATGACTACTGGACAAGAGCGCCGACGATTCATCTATAAAACAGATTGTGCTCGAATGTTGCGGTCGTTTGTTGACAGCGATCTGATGCAGGTCGATATTGCAGGACCAGAATGGATGCGCATCGGAGATCTTGCGGCAGAGGTCGCGAACCAATTGGAGCTACCGATTGTCCAAGGTGCCTTGTTGGGTGAAGAGGTATTGATCGACCCACTCAATGAACTGCCAGACCGCAAATACGAGGTTACACTTCAGGCGGGTGTCGCAATGGTGATCGCGGATGCACGGTCCTACCTGAAGAGGAGAAAAGAATAGTGATCTGGTCTCCAAAGAGTGCAATAGTGGCTTTAATTGGAAGACCACTTGCCAATCGTCTGGCAAGCCCGTTTCACAGATGGTTGGCCCGGCGGCGAACTATCTCTCTTCTCCAAAGTCTCCCGTCAAGTGGAACTCTTGTAAATATCGGTTGCGGTTATCGCCCACTTTCTGGTTGGGTCAACCTGGATCTTGTCCCTGGGCAGGCTGATATGATCTGGGATATCAGGGACGGCCTTCCTTTCAGAGACCAGACGATTGAGGCTATTTTTTGTGAGCATGTAATTGAACATCTGACCGCGGCTGATGGAATGTTATTTATCAAGGAATGCAGACGTGTACTTCAGTGTGGTGGTGTTCTCCGACTCTCAACTCCCGACGCCCGTAAATACCTTTTCTCATATGTTTATGAAGATGAATTTCTAAAACAGCACAGGTTTGGTGACGGAAGCCGACTACCCATCGATCTTATTAATCAGATGATGAGAGAGAATGGACATCACCTCTGGGTTTATGATGTCCTCTCACTTACCAGGTTGCTGCGAGAGGCAGGTTTTCAAAATGTCCAGGTGATGGAGTCTGGAAGCTCTAAAAGCTCAAAAATGGAGGGGATCGATTCAAAAGAGCGCGAATTTGAAAGTCTCTATATGGAAGCAATCAGAGAATATTGACGGAAGAATAATTAATAATCGGTATCTTAATATAAGTATGGGGCGATTTGATCGCCCGATCTGGAAGATTGATACACATAAACTGTAATGAGAATTCAAAGTCTGACGACGGTAAATCTAAAATATCTGGATCAGTTTTATTCTGACAAAGGTCATGCCGGTCAGACCAGTTACGAGTTGATGCTGAAGGAACTTCTTCATGACGGTCATGGTTGGTCAGACTTTCTGTCTGTTGCCTTACAGAAACATGGAGTTGAGATGGAGGTTGTCGTAGGTAACGCTGTCGACCTTCAGCATCAGTGGGCTTTAGAAAATGGAGTTGTCAATTTAAATGAAAACTCCGAGTTTGACATTATCTCTGCCCAGATCTGCAAGTATAGTCCAGACGTCCTATTCATCACCGATTACTGGTACTATACCGCAGAATTTATTACATATATCAAAAAGATCTGCCCGGCCATTAAGTCGGTCATAATCTGGTGTGGTGCACCCTTCCGTGATCCGTCAATCTTCAAGGTCAGTGACCTTGTCCTCTCCTGTATCCCGAATCTTGTTGATCAGTTTCGATCAATGGGGATAAAAAGTGAATTGCTTGACCACGCTTTTGAACCAAGGATTCTGGAGAGGTTAAACCATGACTTGGATCCCGTCATCGATTTTGTCTTCATTGGGTCTATTGTTCTACGTAATCAGTTCCACATTGAAAGAGAGCGATTGCTCACACGGTTGGTCGATCAGATCGACATCGAGATCTGGTCAGACCTGACCAATGTCGGGAGAAGCGATCGAGCCAGACTGAATGCAAAGAGGCTTGTCTACGATCTTGTGGAGATTCTTCGACGTCAGGGGATATCTGAATCTCTGCTGCAAAGAATTCCTATTGTCGATAAGGTGATGAAATGGAAGGAGCGTCCTGCCATTCCACGACAGGTTAATCGTCGACTTCTGTCACAATTACACCCGCCACTCTTTGGATTGAAGATGTTTCAGAAGATTCAAGAGAGCAAAATGGTTCTCAATAAGCATATCGACATTTCTGCTCGAAATTCGTCTAATCTTCGACTTTACGAGGTGACTGGTGTCGGATCTTGTCTGATTACAGATTGGAAGATGGATATAGGACGAAATTTTGAACCTGATAAGGAGATCATTACCTATCGAACGGCAGAGGAGTGTCTTGAGAAGGTAACCTACCTTCTTGATCATGAGAATACGCGACGCGAAATTGCTATTGCCGGACAGAAGCGAACTCTCCGTGACCACACATACGATCGACGCGCCCCACAATTGATCAGTTATATTCAGGCCTCTTTGTAGTTTCGGATAAGATAGTGTGATGTCATGAAGATCAGTATCGTTACTCCATCCTTCAATCAGGCAGAGTTTCTCGAGGAGACAATTCAGTCAGTTCTCAATCAGAGACACGACGATCTGGAGTATATTGTCGTTGATGGAGGTAGCAGTGATGGTAGTCTCAGTATAATCGAGAAATATTCATCGTCGCTGACCAGTTGGATCAGTGAGCCCGATAGCGGGCAGGTCGAGGCGGTCAACAAAGGAATGGCCATGGCCACTGGTGATATTTGTGCCTATCTCAACAGTGACGATCTCTATCTCCCTGGCACATTGTCCCTGGTTGCCCAGTATTTTGCCGATAACCCTGCCTGTCGGTGGGTTTGTGGAGATGTAATATTTTTTGGAAGTGGACACACAACACTTTATCACCGATCAAATCCTCCCAAGCGCCTTGTCGATGGCCTGCTCTGGGAATTTCATGCTCCTCAACCGGCGATGTTCTGGCGCCGTTCAGGATTAGAGATCAGTTTCGATAATTCACTCAACTACTGCTTCGATCACGACTTTTACCTTCGTCTCCTAAAGTCTGGAATCACACCACACCGGCTTGAACAACCTCTGGCAGCCTATCGTCTTCATCACTCTAGTAAAACTGTGGCGATGGCAGAGAAGTTTGACCAGGAATTCGATCTACTTACTGACAGGTACTTGAAGGATCTAGCCTGGTACGATCGAAGAAAAGTTGATGCCACAACCGCGGTGAGAATAGCTTTTCAACGGGCGATTGATAGGGATAGTCCTTCACCTGGCGAATCGGCTTTGATGCTGGGTCGCGCCATGCTCCTGTCGCCCGCGATTGTGACTCGGAGAGCCTGGTGGGGGACGCTGCGTCAACTGTTACGTTCCTTACTTGCGTAACTCAAATGAGTCAATCATAAGCCTGATCGACAGCCCCGCCTGGATTTTGAATCTTGATTGAAGTCACACTTATAATCCCGGTACGAAATGAGGAGTCAACAATTGGGCTTCTCTGGGAATCGATACGATCTCAGACTATTCATCCCACACGCATAATATTTGTAGATGGGGGCAGTATTGACCAGACAGTTAAGTTTATTCGTGATCTGACCTCAGACGATAACTCAGTGATTTTAATTGAGACTGACGGCGCCATGCCCGGGGAAGGCAGAAATATAGGGATTGATGCTGCTCAGACTGATTGGATAGTCCTTACCGATGCAGGAATTCGGCTTGCACCAAACTGGCTGGAGTTGCTCATGAGAAGAAGCCAGACTGATCAGTCACTCGACGTAATATATGGCACCTATGAACCGATTATTCAGACTTTCTTTGATGAGTGCGCTGCAATATCATACGTTCCTCAGAGATGGATCAGCTCAGAGACGCGGCACACTCCATTTCGGGGACCTACGATCACCTCGATCCTTCTTCGCCGCCAGGTCTGGGCTAAAGTTGGCGGGTTTCCTCGCTGGCGTGCCTCTGAAGATCTCATCTTTATGCGGAATGTCGAACTGGCTGCGTTTAAGATTGGTTATGAGCCGGAGGCCATCGTTCACTGGCGAATGCCCGAAAATCTTGCCGGCCTCTTTCGAAAATTCAGTCTTTACTCAACCCACAATGTATGGGCAGGAATGCAGGCCGAGTGGCATTATGGTATTGCCCGTCATTACCTGGGATATACAGTAAGCGTTTTGATTGCACTCACTATCGGGCAGCACTTGCTTCTTGCCATTCCTTTTATTGCCTATGTTGCAAGAGCCCTGCTCAGCCTATCAAGAAAAAGTGAGTTTGCCTTCGGTAGATCATTTATTCCTTGGGCAGCAAATCCTTTTCGAATCGGATTGATCATGCTGATACTCCTGACAATCGATATGGCAACCTTCGGTGGTTGGCTGATTGCCCTTTGCCGTAAAAAACAAGATGTATCTTGCCAATGAGAGTACTCCATATCTGTTATTTCGGGGTTAAAGAGAATCTGGTTCAGACACAGGTTCTCCCTTATCTTGAAAAGCTTGCCAGCCATGGTCATCAGATGTCGATCCTTACCTTTGAGCCAGACTTCTACCTGAAATGGAATCAGGCTGCCATTGACCAGTTCAGAGTTCAACTTGCTGCAAGAGGGATTAACTGGATCCCGACTGCTTATCATAAAAGACCAGCAATTCCTGCCACGCTTTACGATGTATGCCGTGGAGTCATCTTGATATGGAGGATGAGTCGTCGATCCAGGATCGATCTTCTCCACGCCAGATCACACATCCCGATGCTCATCGGTTTAATCGCCAGAAAATTGACTGGAGCGGCACTCCTCTTCGATATACGCGGCCTAATGGCTGATGAGTATGCAGATGCGGGTTTATGGCGATCGTCATCAATAATCTATCGAGTAATAAAGTCTCTTGAACGCTTTGGTATCAGGATGTCTGATCACCTCGTTGTGCTCACCAAGCGGCTCAAGGAGCATCTCATTGAGCAGGGGCAGAGTACCTCCGACCGGATATCTGTCATCCCTTGTTGCATCGATATGAGGCGATTTACCGATTATGATGATACAAAGAAAATTAGACTGCCATTTCAGGTAATCTATGCAGGTTCAGTAACCGGTCTCTATCTTCTCGAAGAGATGGGGCGACTTTTTCTTGCCATCAGCCGGCTCGTTCCAGAGGCAACACTGAAAATTCTGACATCTGTCTCACCATCAGAGACAGCATTAGTACTTGGTAAACTTGGTATCGACCCGTCACGATTTGATATTCAATCGGTGACCCCGGATCAGGTTCCGCAGCTCCTGAGAGCTGCTACGGTTGGAATCTCATTTCGCAAACCCACCTTTTCGCAGATCGCCGCGTCTCCCACCAAGATACCGGAATATCTCATCGCCGGGCTTCCTGTAGTCTCAAGTGTTGGTATTGGAGATACCGATAAGATCCTATGCTCGGAAAATGTTGGTATACTGGTCGATCAGCTCAATGACTTCGGTTACGATGACGCAGCCCAACGACTCCTGACACTCTTAAAGGATCCTCATTTACAGTTGCGATGCCAGACTGTCGCGAGGCGCTACTTTGATCTCGATGATGTCGGAGAAAGGCTCTACGCCAATGCTTATCAAAAGATCGAGGGGATAATTGGATTAAAGTAGATTTGAAGACTCTTATCAACCCAAGTTAAATTTGCCAATTTATCGTTATGGGAAGTAATCAAAGTGATCTTTTTCCAGGACTCGTCTTCTTTTTCAGCCTCATCGGCATTGGGCTGCTGATAATCTCGCGTTCACATACGCATATACAGACCAGATCCTTCCAGATAAAACTATTCTTGATCGCCATACTGGTCAGATTCACAGGTGCACTTGTCATTTATGAATTGGGTCTGTCTTCGATCATTGGTGACGAAGACAGCAGCGGATACTTCCTTGGTCGTTATTATGGTGGGCTCTGGATCGGGCAGAACAAGTCGTTTCTAGATTTGCCATCTCTTTGGGCGCCTGCATTTCAAGAGCATCATCGAGGGTACTACTATCTTGTCGGTACCCTGTTTTTCCTGACCGGATGGACAGGGCGAGTTCCTCCTGCAGCGCTCAACTGTTTTCTCGGTGCCTTGACCGTTATATTCTCATACAGAATTGCCCGCAGTCTCTTCTCCAACTGGACGGCTGTCAGGGTTGGCTGGCTGGTCTGTTTCATCCCCTCAATGATCATCTGGTCCTGCCAGACGCTTAAGGAACCTGTTGTGATCTTTCTCGAGACAGTCGCTCTCTATTCCTGTATCCGATTGCGTCAGGCGGGCTTTGATCTCAAGTATATCCTGCTCTGTATCGCAGCAATGTTTCTGATATATCCCTTTAGATTCTATGCAAGCCTGGTTACAGGACTTGCCGTATTTATCACATTTCTACTACCTGAGATGGGCAGGCGCGCCGGATCGGCACGAATCGCCGGCCTCGCGATCGTCGTTCTTGTCGTTCCCCTGGCAATATCTTCCGGTCTTGCAGCGCGCAGCGAAACTCAGATCGAACAGTTTGATATCGACCGTATTCAGCAATTTCGACTCGATATCTCGAAAGGACAGGGATCTGGAGTACAGTCCGATTTTGACATGAAGACTCCCTCTGGATTTACTCTTGCAACTGCTGTTGGTGCTATCCATCTTCTACTTGCACCTTTTCCATGGCAACTTGGTGGCAGCCTTCGCATGTTATTCACCATACCAGAGATGCTGCTCTGGTGGTGGCTGTTCTTTGCCGGATTGCTGCCAGGCATTTGGTATTCGATCAGAAATCGACTTTTTGATGTAACCCCGGCACTCGTCTTTATTTTTGTTCTCGGTCTTCTCTACAGTATTACATTTGGCAATATCGGACTCGTCTTTCGCCAAAGAGCTCAGATTCTGCCCTGGCTTCTTATTTTCTCGGTAATCGGTTTTGAGGTCAGGAAATTGAGGAAATTGCAAAATGTCGGGTTTAGTGCT
>CAIOZW010000111.1 GCA_903862855.1 uncultured Acidobacteriota bacterium | reverse complement strand
TTTGAGGAGGCTTCAGCAGTCGCAATGATGTAGTAGACAGCGACGACATATTTCATGTGGGGGAGATGAACCTCAACAATCTGCGCCCCACGCTCTTCAAGACGCCGGATGCCGGCCTCAACATGATGGCGAACCTCGGGATCGAGCCCTTCGGCGAAGCATTCGGGTGGAACACCGACGCGAACCCCGCGCAGATCACCAGTGAGGGCGCCGACATAGTCATCGACCGACACATTGGCCGAGGTGGAATCGAGCGGATCGTGTCCGGCGATTACGCCGAGAAGCCGCGCCGCGTCAGAAACATTATTGGCAAAGGGCCCGATCTGATCGAGTGAGGAGGCAAAAGCGACCAGGCCGTAGCGGGAGACGCGACCATAGGTCGGTTTTAGGCCGACCAATCCACAGAAGGAGGCTGGTTGACGAATCGATCCTCCGGTATCAGATCCGAGTGAGACCGGGGTATAACCTGCGGCAACGGCCACCGCCGACCCACCCGAGCTGCCTCCAGGAACATAGTCCGGGTGGTGAGGGTTACGACTCGGACCGAAAGCTGAATTCTCGGTCGATCCACCCATGGCGAACTCATCCAGATTGGCCTTCCCGATGATGATCGCACCTGCGTCGAGCAGTCTGGCAACTGCTGTTGCGGTATATGGTGGATGATAGTCTCCAAGAATGCGCGAGCCACAGGTAGTCCGCACTCCAGCCGTGCATAGATTGTCCTTGACGACGACTGGTATGCCGGCAAGCGGCTTATCCTGCATGGTGCGAACAATATCGTGATCCATCCGGCTCGCACTGGCCAGAGCACTCTCGCCCATGACTGTCAGCAGCGCGTTGAGGGCACCATTACTCTCTTCGATCCGTTGGAGGGCGTCACGGCAGACAGAGGTGGGCGTCGCCTCGCCGGATGCGTACTGGCGGTGGATCTCTTCGATGGTCAGTCGGTTCTTCAATTCAGGATGCTCCAGATCTCAATTTGGCTTTCTGGTCGAGTAGATTGGTAGGGTAAATGTGCTACCCGCCAATGACGCGGGGGACGGTAAAGTGGCCATCCTCAGGATCGGGTGACTGCGCCAGTGCCTGTTCCTGGCCAAGCCCAGGTCGTACCTGGTCTTGCCTGGTCGAACCTGACGTGTCAAAGGTGCCGGCACTCCGTTGACTCCACGGTTGAACAGCGGTGGTATCGAGCTCGTTGAGCTGATCGATATACTCGACAATATCGACGAGTTGTCCCGAGAAGTCCGTCTTCTCGGCTTCGGTCAACTCAAGGTTGGCCAGGAGGGCGATCTTTTCTACTTCAGCTTTGGTAATTGGCATAACATTACAGGAGGTAGAGATGGGAAGAGGCTCAGGATCTGCCGGTTCAAATTCGGACTATCCTGACCGGCTTCTCGACACTCCAATCTAAATAAAACAGCCGACAAGGGAAAAGGCAACATTGGAAGACGTCCCTGATTCGCGGAGACTCCAGCGTGGAGTCTCCCAGTAGTGCCAGTTCCAATCTAGCCGCCACTTCTCTCGATTGAGTGGGCAGCAGCCTCGAGAAAGATCCGCCGCAGATTCTCATCGCGAATGGTCGCGGCGGCATCCTGCAGATCGCGTGTAATCTCCTCAGTATTCTGAAACTCCAACGGGCTCACAGTTGGAGCGAGGTGGGAGCTGACGGTCGCCGGATCAACCTGGAAATCGAGACGGGTCACCAGTGGCGTCCCGCTGAGTCGGGCCATCCGGGCAATATACTCCGGGGCAAGCTTCTCCAACTGGGTCTTCCAGGTTCGATCGGTTACCGCCACTCTGAGGGTCTGGTCGGTGAAAGCAACTGGTGCCGAATGGGTTGAGAGTCCGTCTCCGGCGATCTTTCGCCAGAGAGCAAAAGCGATCTGCTCTTCAACCTGTGGATCTCCCCCAGCCTTCCGTAAAATGACCGGTAATGCCTGAAAAAGGGTCTGCATGACCACACCTTTCACTCGACTTGCTCCGGTCTGCTGTGTTGCAATGACCGGGTCTTGAAAACGGATCAAGTTTAGTTTAAATCGAGGGTTGCGACAAGGTCGTGACAGGACCGTA
>CAIOZW010000110.1 GCA_903862855.1 uncultured Acidobacteriota bacterium | reverse complement strand
CGCCTTGAACTGGCCGAGACATTGGAAGAGGCAGGCCGTAATGAGGAGGCTATTGCCCAGTATGAGTCGATCTTCGATTATCTGCTCAAGCACGAGGAGGAGAAGGCTCTCTTCAATCTGACGGTCGAACGGTTGGTCAATCTCTTGCGCCGGACGAATCGCCGCGCCAGGCTCCAGTCGGTTCTCGCCCGAACCCGTCAGGCGGTCGACGAGCAGAGCACGCTGCTCGACCAGCTATCCATCCAGACGCTGAGTGAAGATGGGCGACTGGAAGAGGCCCTCCGCGTGACGCGTGCAGTGGCCCGACGCCAGCGGGATGATCGCACCTGGCTCTTCACCGAATCCTCGCTCCTGGCCCGTCTGCGCCGGTTTCCCGAGAGCATCCAGTTGATCGAAACACTCCTTCTCGGCACGCCGGAGAGCACGGACGAGGATTGTGAGATCTACCTGCAACTGGCCAGCATCTACCAGCAGATGGGCGATCTCGACAGGGCCTTCGAGACGGCTACACGGGCGGAACGCCTCGCCTCGACCAGCAGTTACCTCCGTGATCGACTGACCAGCGCCCGGCTCCTTCTCGGGTCAATCCTTCATCGCCAGGGCAGGTCTGCCGAGTCCATTGCCATCCTCCGCGAGATACTCCGCGTGGATCCGGTTGAGACGACCGCCCTCAACAATCTCGGCTATTTCTTGACCGTGGAGGGGCGCGGGCTTGAAGAGGCCCGACGACTGATCGAACGCGCGGTGGCGATCGATCCGCTCAATGGAAGTTATCTCGACAGCCTGGGCTGGGTTCTCTACCGGCTGGGTGAGCGGGCCCAGGCCCGCCGGATGCTCGAGCGGGCTCTCGTTCAGTCCCCGCGCAGTGCGACAGCCCACGAACATCTAGGCGAACTCCTTCGCTCACTCGGTCGGAAGGCCGAGGCCAGGCGAGCCTGGGAGAGTGCCCTCGAATATTCAGACGATCCTTTGCAGCGGGACCGGCTTCGAACCCGTCTCAAAAGGGATTGAGTCGAACTTCCACATTCCAGCCAATAAAGCCACAAAAGCCAATAAAAGTGGTCTCGTCTCATCGTCGATGGCGCACCTCTTCTCCCCTGAGGATGGCTGACTCCACAACTCAACGTGGTGTATATCCGTCCACGGGAAGCTTCATAACCTGGGCAGAGATCAATCGTATCTGCAGTCTCACCTGCCGCAGAGTAGTCATATCTCTTCGCGCCTTTGCGTGGGGCCACCAGCAGCCTCCAGTCAGAGAGGGCTCACCCGAAGACTCGACCATCGCTGGCAGGAGTGTGATTGCCCTTTCTAATTAGACACAACAAAATTATCCGGACCTGAATGGTGTTCCATTTTCGCCGACGCTGTTATATCCTTGCCTCTCTCTGATATAGTAGAGTAGGTTAGCAGGCACGATCCAAGACCCCCCCGACCGGTAATATTCGAAGACTTTCGTGTCGATGCTACCCGTTATATACACCGGCGTTCGAAAGAAGAGCGCTGGCGGCAAGGAGCCCCGTCATGAGAAGCGTTGCGCGCGCATTGATCGCCATATCGATGTTGGGTGCGATAAGTCTGTCCATCCCCATCAACCCCGAGGTCGTCAGGGTTCTGTCTCTGCAGCCTGGATTGAGGCTTAACCCACAGCACCGGCCAGCCGGAGTCCTCCCGGGCACTCAGTCGATCTCCGACTCATTCGACCAGCTCCCCCTCGGTTTCGAAGAGAACCGCGGGCAGGTGAATGGCGAGGTTCGATACCTTGCCCGCGCCAGCGGCTACAATGTCTTCCTCACCGACCGTGAGGCCTTGATGGTCTTTGCCTCAAAAGAACGTCCACAGGCGATCCGCCTCGGGCTGACCGGACGTGTCGAGTCGGTCAGGCCACAACCTTCTCAACAACTGCCGGGTCGAACCAACTACCTTCGCAGTCGCCACCAACAGCAGACCGGAATCCGTTCTTTCGGGCGGATCGTCTATGAGAATGTCTATCCCGGGATCGATCAGATCTTTTATGGCAAGCAGCGTCAGCTCGAGTATGACCTGGTTGTCAAGCCCGGAGTCGATCCACAGCAGATCGGCCTGCAGATCGAGGGTGCCCGGGAGATCAGACTGAGTCCCGAAGGCGACCTGGTGCTTGCCCTTGGTGGTGAGGATCTGCGCATGAGCCGACCAGTCGCCTGGCAGGAGATCGATGGGAACCGTCGCCAGATCGACTGTCAGTATGTGCTGAACGGTGAGGCCGGGATTGGGTTCAAGATTGGCGAGTATGACCCCCGCCATCGTCTGGTGATCGATCCGATCATCCAGTACGCGACCTATCTGGGTGGAGCCTCTGGTGACACGGTGCTCGATCTGGCGATCGATGGTGAGGGGAGCGCCTATCTGACCGGGTGGACCTATTCGATCGACTTTCCGGTTCGTCCGGGTGCTTTGCAGTCCTTCCATCCCGGGGTGAGTACGGCAGTCTTTGTCACCAAACTCAATCCGACCGGCACCGCGGCCGTCTATTCAACCTACCTCGGGCCGGTCGATTCGAAGGGGCGCAGCATTGCAGTCGACCAGACCGGTCAGGTCTATCTGACCGGGAGTACCAGCAGCCCGAACTTTCCGACTACCGAAGGTGCAATGCAGTCGCAACCGATTGGTCTTCCCGAATGGGCTTTTGTCTCGAAGCTCAACGAGACCGGCTCGGCGCTTGTCTATTCGACCTATCTGACAGGACTTTCCGAGACCAACGCGACGACGATCGCCGTCGATCCGACGGGAGCCGCCCTGGTTGGTGGCAGTGCCGGGGATGGTTTTCCAACCACTCCCGAAGCCTATCAGCCTCGATTCAAAGGTGGAACGACCGACGGCTTTATTGCCCGGCTCGATCCGATCGGCGCAACTTTCGAGTATGCGACCTACCTTGGGGGCAGCGATTTCGATGCCGTCCGTTCGATCGCCATCGACAATGCCGGACAGGTCTATGTGACCGGTGTGACAGCCCGACAGGCCAACCGGTCGAGTGGCGACCCATCCCCGGGAATTGAGCCGCAGGAGCAGATACCCTTCAGTGACTTTCCCGTCACCCGTGGTGCATTCCAGACCGTGCCGCGCGGCCGTTCGGACGTCTTCGTCACGAAGCTCAAGTCGGACGGGGCCGCATTGATCTATTCGACCCTGCTTGGAGGCACTGGTGAGGAGATGGCCGTCTCCAATCTCTCATCGGATGAACCGGAACTTGGCCGATCGATCGCCGTCGATGCAATTGGAAATGTTTACGTGACCGGGACGACACTCTCGACGGACTTTCCGACGACCATTGGTTCATTTCAGCGCAATCTTCTCGGAGCAGCAGATATCTTTGTCACCAAGCTCAATGTGGCCGGTTCACGACAGCTCTACTCGACCCTGATTGGTGGTAACAACCGTGACATTGCCGGTGCGATTGCCCTTGACTCTATTGGTAATGCTTTTCTCACCGGATGGACACTCTCGGCAAACTTTCCGCTCACGGTGGAT
>CAIOZW010000109.1 GCA_903862855.1 uncultured Acidobacteriota bacterium | reverse complement strand
TATGCCTTGCCCTTTGGTGAAGTTCTCACCTCCAGCTCGACCCGCTATCGTGACGCACTGCCGGTAGCGACGAAGGCGGCACAGACCTTCCTTGGCGAATATGGCGGGCGGCTCGTCTCGATCGCCTTCATCCTCTCGGCGATGGGGGCACTCAACGGCTCGATCCTTGCGAATGCCCGTGTTCCCTACGCGATGGCCAATGATGGGCTCTTCTTCTCGCTCATGGCGCGGCTCCATGCCGTCAGCCGGGTGCCGGTGGCGGCAATACTCATCCAGGCCGTCTGGGCCTGTGTTCTCGCCCTCTCCGGAACCTTCGATCAGTTGACCGACTACGTGATCTTTGCCTCGTGGATCTTCTACGGTCTGGTCACTTCTTCCGTCTTTGTTCTGCGCCGGAAGTTGCCGGATGCGGAACGCCCCTACCGGACGATCGGTTATCCGCTGGTGCCGCTCGTCTTTGTCGTCGTCGCCGGCTGGCTCGTCGTCAACTCACTCTTCACCCGACCGGTCGAGGCCTTTTTCGGGCTCGGGCTGATCTCCATTGGGCTGGCGCCATACATCTATTTCAAGAGACAGCAAAAGGAGACGCGTTCATGAGATATTTCCTGCTGCTGGTTCTTCTGATTCCAATGTCGGTCTTGGCTCAGACCGCCAATGAAGCAATGACGAAGGTCGAGAAGGGGCGGATCAACGGGGCGGATTTCCGCATCGAGATTCCGGCTGGCCCGTTGAATGGGCTGGTGATGTACTGTCACGGATACCAGATCGCCGCATTGCCGTATGGTTTCGATTCGACCCGCGCCGGCACGCTGCGCCAGGTCTTTCTCTCGCGTGGCTTTGCGATTGCCGAATCGGCCTATGCGCGGCAGGGATGGGCGATCAAGGAGGCCGTCGAGGATACCGAGGCGCTGCGCCGTTTCTTCGTCCAGAACTTTGGCGAAGCGAAGATGACGATCGTCCTCGGCCACTCGATGGGTGGCGTGATCACCTTGGCGACGATCGAGAAGTATCCGGAGATCTATGATGGCGCCCTGCCAATGTGCGGTCCGCTCACCCCCTCGATCAATGGACTGCAGGAACGGTTGTTCGATATGCTCGCCACCTTCGATTTCCATTTTCCCGGAGTGGTCGGTCCGTTGAGCGGCCTCGCCAAGGGGGCGCGGCTCGACGGGGCAAAGGTCAAGGCCGCCGTGGCCGCGGCTCCGGAGAAGGCGAAACGCTTTGCACAGCGCTACAGTCTGGCCTCTCCCGATGACCTCGCCGGAGTTCTGACCTTCTTCTATGAGATCAATCGCGAGATGCAGGAGCGTGCCGGGGGCAATCCCTTCGATAATCAGGATACGATCTATGACGGCTTCGAAGATGACCTGGCGCTCAACCGCGGTGTCAAACGCTATGCTGCTGATGCCCGGGCCCGCGAATACCTCCGCCAGCACTACTCACCAACCGGCCGCATCGCCGATCCGGTGCTGACACTTCATACCATCTATGACCAGTTGATTCCCGGCCGTTTCGTCAGCCAGTATGAAGAGATCGCCCGCCTCGCGGGGACGCAGGATCTCTTTGTCGCCAAATATGTCGACCAGCGCGGCCATTGCAACTTTACTCCCGAGCAGACTGGCACCGCCTTCGATCAGCTCCTGAAATGGATCAGGGAGAAGAGCCGGCCTGAACCGGGAGAGATCAGATAGCACTCCGGCAGATGCTCGGCAACCAGTGGGGAACATTATGAATCCAGTCGATTTGACGATCCTTGTCGCCTACCTGATCGGAACGGTAATTTTTGGAGCCTGGTTTTCGGGTTCGCAGAAGAACGTGAAGGACTATTTCGTGAGCGGTCAACAGGTTCCCTGGTGGGCGGTCATGGGCTCGATTGTCGCGACCGAGACGAGCACGGTCACCTTCATCAGCGTTCCTGGTTACGCCTACCTGCGTGACTTTACCTTCATGCAACTGGTCATCGGTTATATGATCGGTCGCCTGGTCGTGACGATTCTCTTTGTCCCGCTGCTCTTCAAGGGAGAGCTGCTGACGGTCTACCAGTTGCTTGGAGATCGTTTCGGGACAGGAGTGCGGCGCTTCGCGTCGGTCCTCTTTCTGACGACCCGCAGTCTGGCCGATGGTTTCCGTCTCTTTGCGACCGGACTCGTTCTGGCTGCCCTGCTGCTGGCCAAACCCGGCGCCGATGAGATTGCGCGGAGCTTTTTTCCATCCCTCAATCCAACCTACACCATCCTGATCGTGTCGGTTCTGGTGATGGGGATTGCGACGATCGTCTATACCTATCTTGGCGGAATGACGGCAGTCATCTGGACCGATGTCATCCAGCTGGTCATCTATCTGGTTGGGGCGGTCGTCGCCGCCTGGGTTCTGATCGATCGGACTCCCGGTGGCTGGACTGAGATTGTCGAGGTCGGGACGGCTGCCGGCAAGTTCACCTGGTTCGACTTCTCGTCGGGAATGACCAAGAGCTACACCTTCTGGTCCGGAGTGATCGGCGGAGCTTTTCTGACGACGGCGACTCACGGAACCGACCAGTTGATGGTTCAACGCTATCTCTGCAGCAACTCTACCCGCCAGGCTCGGGTGGCTCTTCTGACGAGCGGAGCCCTGATATTTGTGCAGTTTATGCTCTTCCTGCTCATCGGGGCCATGCTCTACGTCTTCTACACCGGCCACGCATCGGCTGAGATCGCCAGTTTTACGCTCAACGGGCGACTGCAGACAGATCGGATATTTCCGCATTTCATCGTCACCCACCTTCCGGTTGGAGTCGTCGGTCTGGTGATGGCGGCGATCTTTGCCGCGGCAATGTCTACCCTAGCCTCTTCCTTGAACTCATCGGCCGCAACAGCGGTCGGAGATTTCTATATTCCTATGACTGGAGGGGTAAAAGGGGATGCCCACTACCTGAAGGTCTCCAGACTGCTGACAGCCATCTGGGGCGTGATCCAGATCACGGTCGCGATCGTGGCGATCAAGCTCTCGAGCCGTGTCGTCGATGAAGTGCTTGGGATTGCTTCCTTCACGAATGGCGTAATTCTGGGGCTCTTCTTTCTTGGCACCTTTACAAAGCGTGTCCGGCAGACGGCGGCTTTGGTCGGAATCATTGCCGGCGCGTCAGTCATGCTCTATGTAAAACTGCGAACCGGTGTCTCCTGGCAATGGTATGTTCTGATCGGTTCGGTGACGACCTTTATTGTGGGTTATCTGGCCAGTCTGTTCGACCGGAAAGCCACTTGAAACGCAGCAGAGGGACTGACCAAATCGAGTCAGTCCCTCCTACTACCCCCTACAGCCAAGCCGTCAACTTTTCGAGCACCGTCAGATCACTGCGTCCGGCAATCTCCTCGGCGTAGTGTTCACTGACTACGAGGCGGTTGAGGGCGAGGGTGTTGCGAATCTTGACCAATCGCGCTTCGGGAGCGGTCTGTCCCGACATTCTCACTGCCGCCGCCAGACACTCCTCATCGGTCTCATAATGCATGGGAATCCGCACCGAGGCCGGGGTCATCGACGAGAGGGAATTGGTATAGGTGATCGGTCGGTTCATCTCCGCGACCAGTCGCGCCGAGACAAGATCAGCATAGCCCAGCCCGATCGCATTACCGTGGGATTCCGGGGTCAGGTCCCGAACAAAGATCGTGTTGATGATCGTCCGCCGGTCAGTCCGCGGGATACCGTGAATATCCCGTCCGGTCACATTTGGATCCATCCCGGCGCCACTGATATTCTTCCCGATCTCATCGATGATCAGCACATCGACCTCCTTGAATGGCAGGCGCGGCATCCACTGATCAGCGAGTGCATAGAGTTCCGGTTCGCGGCTGGCAAACTCGGCCCCGTGCAGTCCCTCGATGCGGGCCAGGTGGTGGTAGCCGTCCTCGATCAGTCCCAGGCCAAAGATGTTGGGGACGCGCCCGAGGATCTCGCTGGAGACTTCGAGGAGCATCGACTCGAATCCAATGCGGCGTGCAGCACGATGGTATTCAAAGGCCCCTTCGATCTTGCCCAGACCGATCAGGCACATCTTCCGCAGACCGCTGCCAATCTGCCGCGTACTGGTGAAATCGGTGTGTGGCTTGATCCGGTTGATGAAGAGAATGGCGGACGCCTCGATGGCCGGGCGAGAGGCGACGAGGCGAATACCCTGTGAGGAATGGCCAAGGTCGATCGTCTCCATGGTCGAGTTGATCGGCGCACCAGCCGACTCCTCTGTGACACCGAGCGATTCAAGCATCATCCGTTGCCCTTCGCTCGTCCCCCCGCCGTGGCTTCCCATGGCCGGGAAGATGAATGGCTGTGCACCGTAGCTGCGCAATCGTTCGACTACCGTCCGGACAATCAATGGCAACTGGTCGATGCCGCGACTTCCGACTGCCACTGCAACCTGTTTCCCATTCAGCGGAACCTGGCTGAAGAGTCGATCCATCTGGGCGTTGGTCTCTCCCACGATATCGGTCAGCGGGTGGCTCTGCAGCCGCGCTTCAACCAGCATTGATGGTGCGAGCTCTTTCAATGAAGCAATTTCAGGCATATATTCTCCTCTTCGAGGCACACCGGAGGTGGCTCCAGCTCCGGCTTGAACCTCTCGTTCAACCAATTTAGACTGCACTACTCGTTCGCAGATTCTCTTGACGGCAGGATAAAACCCATGTTGCGACAATACAGAAATTTCGCCATCGCGCTGACGCTCTTCTTCGTTGCCGGATTCTCTATGGTATCCCTGATCGCTGCCCGGGCAAAGGGACCAGAGCCATACAATCGCCCACTTTCGCGAAAAGATGAGGCATGGGTTCGCCAGACCCTCGCTTCGTTGACACTCGAGGAGAAGGTTGGCCAGATGGTCATGGCCGATGCCAATGTCGTCTTCTGGAACCGTGAGAATCCAGATTACCAGAAGATGCGCCACCACCTGGTTGACAACAAGGTTGGTGGAGTTCTCCTCTTCCGGAGTGAAGTCTGGCCGGCGGCGATCCTTGCCAATCGCTGGCAGCAGATGGCCAAGGTCCCGCTGCTCATGGCCGCCGACCTCGAGATGGGGATGGGGATGCGCTTTGACGATACGCCCTGGTGGGTACCGAATATGGCTGTTGCGGCGACCGGCGATCCGCAGTTTGCCCGGCTGCAGGGCGAGGCGACCGCCATTCAGTCGCGGGCGATGGGGCTCAACTGGATCTATGCTCCCTCGGCCGATGTCAACAACAATCCGGAGAATCCGGTCATCAATACCCGTTCCTTTGGGGAGGATCCGGCCCAGGTCTCGACCTTTGTCCGGGCCTTTATCGAAGGGGTTCAGAACGCCGGAGCCCTTGCCTGTGCCAAGCACTTTCCTGGCCACGGTGATACATCAACCGACTCGCACATCGGCCTGCCGGTCGTCGATGTGAGCCGGGAACGGCTGCTCAATCTCGAACTGGTTCCTTTCCGTGCCGCCGTCGAATCACGCGTCGGTTCGATCATGTCGGCCCATATTGCGTTACCGCAGATCGATCCGACTCCGGCCGCACCCGTCCGTCAGCTCTCGGCGAAGGAGTCCGCAAAGGCCGAATTTGTCTCGCAGACCGAGGCGGCTGGCAATGTTACTCTTCCCGGGACGCTCTCACCAAAGATCCTGACCGGGTTGATTCGCGAAGAGCTCAAGTTTGATGGGATTGTCGTCACGGATGCCATGAACATGGCCGGGGTCGCCTCACGCTATACTCCTGGAGAGGCTGCTGTCCGGGCCGTCCTCGCCGGGGCGGATATGGTCATCAAGAGTGCCGATACCGATGCGGCGATCAGCGGACTCCGCGAGGCGGCGAGGAGCGGTCAGTTGTCGATCGCCCGGATCGATCAGTCGGTGACCAAGATTCTCCGCGCCAAGGCGCGGCTCGGACTCCAGCGCCAGCGCCTGATCAATCTCGATCAGGTCGATCAGACGCTCAATGCCCCGCGCTTCAACGATCTCTCGCGTGACATTGCCGAAAGATCACTCACCCTGGTGCGCGATCAGCAACAGGTACTCGCAGCTTTTCGAACCAGATCCGGCCCTCGTTCGATCCTCAATGTTACTCTGATCGATGACGTCGATCGTGCCGTTACCCAGCCATTTGTCGATGAGCTGCAGCAGCAGGGGATCGAGGTCGAGAATATTCTCGTCGATGCGCGGTCGAGTGAGGCAGATCTCACGGCCCTGCTCGAACGGGTCGATCGCTCGACGGCCGATCTGATCACCTATTCGATTCCTGTGCGGGCCCGCAGCGGTAAGGGCAGCGTTGCCCTGCCTCCCATTGGAAGACGGATTGCCGCGGAGTTGGCACGTCGACAGCGTCCCCACGTCGCGATCTCGTTCGGGAATCCCTACCTGCTGATGGCCATGCCCGAGACCCCGGCCTACCTCGTTGCCTGGAGCGCCTACCAGGTCAGCCTGCGTGCTGCCGCGAGGGCGGTCAGCGGGACGATTCCGATTGGTGGACGATTGCCGATCAGTTTACCGGGGCTCTACCAGCGCGGGCAGGGGATTGAAGTTCGGTCGAGATGAACATGTCTCGATTAGGAGCTGCATGTCATTTCCATTACCACAAGGATTATACGAACAGTTAGTAGATGAGGAACTTCGGCAACGCATCGACGCTGC
>CAIOZW010000108.1 GCA_903862855.1 uncultured Acidobacteriota bacterium | reverse complement strand
GCTGCCTCCTTGATTCGCCAGGCTCGCGCCGTTTTCAGGTTCAACTTCGTCAGATTCAGAAAGGATCGTTTATCCTTATCTTCATTCTTCACCCTGGTCCGAAGCCAGTCGCGTCTTGTCCTGGTCAGGGGGCTCATCCCCTTGGCCCCCAGCTCTCGGTGCTCCGACGCTCATATCTTGTCCAGTGCCTTTCCAAATCAGGCTGCAACGTCAGGCTGTCCTCGACAAAGGTCGCCGGGTCGACGACCCGGAGTAGTCGCGCGGCGAGGTCTTCGCGGCCGTGGTAGGGATCGAGCAGCTCTGAAGCTAACGCCTTCGAAGCGGGCGAGGTTGGACGAGACCCCGGCCGTGGCGACGATGTAGCTGACGGCGATGACGTGGCGCAAACCCTGCTGGCACATAGCCAGAGTTCACACCGGGCCTGCTTTTGTGGGCAATGAAAAAACTGGGAGATCGAGCACTCCTTGACGTTGGTCAACTCGTCCAGTTATTATGTGTTTTCGTTTTTATGGCGGGTATAGCTCAGCTGGTTAGAGCGCCAGATTGTGGCTCTGGAGGCCGTGGGTTCGAAACCCACTACCCGCCCTGATCGTCTCACCTGCACCGTGCGTCCGAAATAACCTGTTTTCATGACAGCAACCGCGGCTTGTCGGTCCCTGGGTTCTTTTTCCAGGGACTTCGCGCAATCATCGCAAAATACCCATCGCCGGAAAACCCACTGAAACAAGACCCACTTAAAAAAGACCCACAGAGACAAGACCCACAGAGACAAGATATGGAACCAAAAGGAAAGCAAAAGAGACGGTTCTCCCCCTCGGCAGCGTGGAGAGAGTCGCGGGAGCTGCTGGCTGCGCATCGCTGGCGGCTGGCGTTCGGAGGGGTCTTGATGCTGACCAACCGAATGGTCGGCCTGGTGCTTCCGGCTTCGTCAAAGTACCTGATCGACGAGGTGATCGGCAAGCAGCGGGGTGAGTATCTCGCGCCGATTGCAATCGCGGCGGGCGGGGCAACCCTGCTGCAGGCGGTGACCTCGTTCACCCTCTCCCAGGTGCTCGGTGTCGCCGCGCAACGGGCTATCACCGATATGCGGAAACGGGTTCAGGCTCACATCGAGCGGCTTCCAATCAGATACTTCGATTCAACCCAGACAGGCAAACTGATATCACGGGTCATGACCGACGCCGAGGGGGTACGCAACCTTGTCGGCACCGGACTCGTGCAGCTCACCGGCAGCCTGATCACCGCCTTCATTGCGCTTGCCGTCCTCTTCTACCTGAGCTGGAAACTGACCCTGATGACAATCATCGTTTTGCTGACCTTTGGCGGCGTGCTCGCGTTCGCCTTCAGTCGCCTGCGGCCGATCTTTCGTCAGCGTAATGAGATTCAGAGCGAGATTACCGGACGGCTGGGGGAATCGTTGGGCGGAATCCGAATCGTCAAGGCCTACACCGCAGAGAAGCGCGAAGAGCTGGTCTTTGCGCGTGGGGCGCACCGGCTCTTCCGTAACATCAGACAGACGATGACAGGCGTCTCGGCCATCACCGCTTTCTCGTCGGTGATTGTCGGAACGATTGGGGTGGTGATGATCCTGCTCGGAGGGCGCGCCGTCCTCAGTGGCGAGATGACACTCGGAGACCTCTTTATGTACGTCTTCTTTACCGGGCTGATGGCGATGCCGGTAATCGAGATTGCGGCCATCGGAACCCAAATTACCGAGGCCTTTGCCGGTCTTGACCGTATCCGTGAGATCCTCGATATGCCGACTGAGGACGAAGAGGATGCCGGTCGAGAAGGGTTGAAGAGTTTGCGGGGTGAGATCGAGTTTGAGAACGTCACCTTTGAGTACAATAGCGGAGTTCCGGTTCTGAAGGGCGTCAGCTTTCGGTCCACTGCCGGATCGACTACCGCCCTCGTTGGATCGAGCGGGTCGGGCAAGAGCACCCTGATCAGCCTGGTGATGAACTTCAACCGGCCGCAATCAGGACGGATTCTGGTCGACGGACACGATATCGAGCGGATTCGGCTCCGTGATTACCGCTCGAACCTGGGGGTGGTCCTTCAGGACAATTTCCTTTTTGACGGGACGGTGGCGGACAACATCAGCTTTTCCCGCCCCTCGGCCAGCCGTGACGAGATCGAAGCGGTGGCGCGGATTGCACATTGCGATGAGTTCATTGACGGATTTGAGCAGAAATACGACACTATCGTCGGTGAGCGCGGGGTGCGCCTCTCAGGTGGTCAGCGACAGCGGATCGCGATTGCGCGGGCGCTGCTGGCTGATCCGCGGATCCTTATCCTCGATGAGGCGACATCGAGCCTCGACAGCGAGAGCGAGGCGAAGATTCAGCAGGGACTCGGAGCGCTACGACGGGGCCGGACGACGTTCGTCATCGCTCATCGTCTTTCAACCATCCGCAGTGCGGATCAGATCCTGGTTCTTGAAGCGGGTGAGATCGTCGAACGGGGAACCCACGACGAGCTGCTTCGGCTGGGTGGACGCTACCGCGAGCTTTACGACAAGCAGTACAATTTCGAGCATGACCAGTTCATCAACCCGGGAGAAGACTTTACCCCGGAGCTGCCTAAGATCGATTCGGCCCAGCCACCTCGCCGTGGCGGGCTTGGAACGCTCTGATCAGGGAGGATCAGACCATGGCTGAAAACCAGAACTTTAGCAATCACACGCGCTACCACACCCCATTTCACAAAGTCGGCTTGCCGTTGGTGGCCATCTACCTGCTCTGGTCTATCTGGCTGGTGATCCGTCAGCCAGGGATGGAGAGCGGGATGAATCTAGTATTGAGCTTTGCGTTGGTGGTAACATTCTTTTTGACTCGTATCAACGCGCTCAAAGTTCAGGATCGACTGATCCGGCTCGAAGAACAGCTGCGTTTCCAGCGTGTTCTGTCGGCCGAGCTGGCAGCGCGCGCCAGTTCTATCCCGGTGCCATTTCTCGTCGCGCTCCGCTTTGCCCCGGATGAAGAACTTCCGGATCTGGTGAGCCAGGTGCTCGAGCGCAAATTCGCCAAACCTGTCGAGGTGAAAAAAGCGATTAAGAACTGGCGCGGTGATCACTGGCGAGCATAACCCGGCGAGCATAGCAATGTTAAAGGATCGACGCTTTGTCCCCATCTTCATCGTTGTCTTTGTCGACCTGCTGGGATTCAGCATCATCCTGCCGTTGCTTCCCTACTACGCCGGCGAGTTTGGCGCGAGTCCGCCCCTGATTGGGGTTCTGATCTCTTCTTACTCGATCTGCCAGTTCGTTGCCGCGCCAATACTTGGAGACCTGAGCGATCGGTTCGGGCGAAGGCCGGTGCTGATCTATAGCCAGCTCGGCTCGCTGATCGGTTTTCTGCTGATGGGATTGGCCATCAATCTGCCACACCCTCTATTCTGGCTCTTCGTTGCCCGGATCATCGATGGACTGTCGGGTGGAAACCTGACTGTCGCCCAGGCCTATATCAGTGACATTACAAAACCTGATGAGCGGGCCAAGTACTATGGCATGGTGATCGGGGTCTCCTTTGGCCTCGGTTTCCTGATCGGTCCGATGCTCGGCGGATTCCTCTCCCGTTTCGGCTACGACATACCAGCCTACGCCGCCGCGGTCTTCTCGGCGGCGAGTATGCTGGCGACGGTCTTTCTGCTGCCAGAATCACAGGGGAGGCAGACTGGTGAGAGCTCAGGGATAATCGCCAACTATACCCGCGCGCTCGACTATCTGGGTATCGTCGAGCTACGCCCCCTGCTGATGATCTTCCTCTTCATGTCACTGCCATTCGCGCTCTATGTGACAATGTATCCATTTTTCACGAAGCTGCAGCTCAATCTGACCGCGGAGCAGGCTGGCTACTTTCTTGGCCTGGCCGGTTTTCTGGGCATCATCTGGCAGGGTGGCGTCGTTGGCCCGCTGGTAAAACGCATTGGTGACCACCGGGCGCTGGTACTTGGGTTGCTCTGCAGCGCAATTGGTATGTACCTGCTGGCGTTGGTCGATGTCTGGTGGAAGCTGATTGGAGTGGCGATCGTCTTCTCGTTTGGACACGGCATTACTCGCCCACCATTGACAAGTATCCTGATCTCCAGGGCGCCACCGCATCGACGTGGCGGGGTTCTGGGAGCGACCACCTCGATCGAAAGTTTCAGCCGTATTATCGCGCCCGTGATTGGCGGCAGGATCGTTGCCCTGAGTCCGCCGGCGATCGGCTGGATAGGGGGCATTTTCTTTACGATCGCCACATTGATAGCCCTTGCAATGCACCGTCAGAGCGAGGGAGGCGAAAATCAGAAGATTGTCGGCAACAGCTGATCAAGTCAAGGGAGTGTGACACGTTGAAAACTCGAATGATCAACCGCGCAGTCGTATGGTTCGTTGTGGTCTTGCTGCTCGGAGGAGAGATACGGTCGGCGGCAGCGACGCCCGGGGCGCAGCCTCAACCGAAGGGACGCGCCGAGATAGTGCGTGACATCTACGGAGTCCCGCACATATTCGCTCCGACACTCGAAGACGCCGCCTTTGCGATCGGCTACGCCCAGGCCGAGGACCGTCTCGAGGAGCTGCTGCGAAATTACCGCAAAGCTGAGGGGACGATGGCCGAGGTTTTTGGCCCGGAGTGGTATCGTCACGACTATCGCCAGCGACTCTGGCGGCACGCTGAGATTGCACGGGCTCGCTACGACACGATCTCACCACTGATGCGCCGATCGATGGAGTCATACCAGGATGGCGTCAAGCGGTATATGGCTGAGCATCCGGAGAAGGTGCCATCGTGGGCGCCAACGCTGCATCCGGCGCAGGTTGTGGCGCTTGGCCGGTACATCATCTGGGGCTGGCCGGAAGGAGAGGCGGGCGCCGACCTGCGCCGCGGGGGAATCAACCCCGATCCGGTCAACTACCGTGGCTCGAACCAGATGTTGCTCAGTCCAGCCAAGACAGCGATGAAGGCTCCGATCGCGGTGATCGATCCTCACCTTGGATGGTATGGCGAGTTTCGATTTTACGAGGTCCGGATCTATGCCGGGGACTTCAAGGTCTCCGGGGTGAGCATCCTCGGAATTCCTTTTCCCTCGCTTGGGCACAGTCGCTGGGCCTCGGTTGCCATGACGACGGGGGGACCTGACACGTCTGATGTCTACGAGGAGGAGGTTGATCCGACCAATCCACGCCGGTACCGCTTCAAGGGGGAGTGGCGCGAAATGAACGTGCGCCGCGAAAAGATTCCGGTTCTGCGGGGTGGGCGCGTTGAGCCGTCCGAAGCCGAGATCGAGTACACCGAGCACGGACCGGTAGTCGCGCGGCGGGGTGGTAAGGCTTATAGTATGGCGATTCCATACGCTAACGAAGTCGGCCTGATCGACCAGGTCTACCAAATGTTTACTTCTCGCAACCTCACCGAGATGAAACGAGCTCTCGGCGGACTCCAGTTGATGTCACAGAACATAATGATCGGAACGGTTGCCGGAGACATCTACTACCTGCGAAACGGTCGGGTGCCAGTGCGGCCGGCCAGCTGTGACACCACACGCCCGCTGCCAGGTGGAAATGGTGACTGCGAGTGGAGTGGCATCCACTCATTGGCCGACCTTGTTCAGATCACCAACCCTCCACAGGGCTATATGCAGAACAACAACTGTTCGCCGGCCTTCATGATGAAGGAAAGTCCTCTCCGCGCGGAGAAGTACGCACGCCACCCTTATCTCTTCAATGACGCCAACAACCCCTCCGAAGCCACCATCGCGAAGCGGCGTGGCTACGCCGAAACCATTAGCTACCTCACTCCACCGGCAGAAAACGCTGGCCTCTACAAGGGCCTCAAGGAGCTGGGTGAGCTGGTGGGCTCCTACCAGCAGCTGCGCGAGGGCTCCCGCGGCGTGCAGATCGTGAACGCCGTGGTGGAAACCGCCCGCCAGTGCAACCTCGACAAAGACGTCGACCTGCCGGAGGTGGATGCCTCGCAGCTGGATCTGGACGCCAGGGATTCCGTGATCGGCGCCGTGTACCGCCAGCTGATGGAGATCGAAAGCCGGCTGCTGCCCTGCGGCCTGCACACCATCGGCAAGCCCCCCACCGCCGAAGAAGCAATCGCCACCCTGGTGAACATCGCGGCTCTGGAGCGCGACGAGGACGGCATTCGCTCCCTGCCGGCGCTGCTGGCGGAGAGCCAGGGCCGCACCATCGACGACGTGTACAAGGGCAACGACGACGGTGTGCTCGCCGATGTGGAGCTCAACCGCGTCATCACCGAGACATCCCGCGCCGCGGTGGGGGCCATGGTGAAGGCGGTGACGGGCAACGACGGCCGCGTCACCCTGCGCCGCAACTTCGGCTGGTTCTTCGGCCTGCTGGAGCGCTTCGGCTTCCAGCTGCCCAGCCCCTGGCTGGCCGCCTGCCGCAACGCCGGCTTCCCCGATGTCGACCAGGCCGAGCTCGACAAGTTGTTCGGCTACCTGCAGTTCTGCCTGGAGCAGGTGTGCGCCGACCTGGAGATGCAGAGTCTGCTGCGGGCCCTCGACGGCGAATACGTGCTGCCGGGCCCCGGCGGCGACCCGATCCGCAACCCCGGCGTGCTCCCCAGCGGCAAGAACCTCCACGCCCTCGACCCCCAGGCGATTCCCACCCGGGCCGCCATCGCCGCCGCCAAGGGCGTGGTGGACAAGTTGATCGAGCGGCAGCGGCAGGAGCAGGGCACCTGGCCCGAAACCATCGCCTGCGTGCTCTGGGGCACCGACAACATCAAGACCTACGGCGAATCGCTGGCGCAGATCCTCTGGTTCATCGGCGTGAAGCCCGTGCCCGATTCCCTGGGCCGGGTGAACAAGCTGGAGCTGATCCCGCTCGAAGAGCTGGGCCGCCCCCGCATCGATGTGGTGGTGAACTGCAGCGGCGTGTTCCGCGACCTGTTCATCAACCAGATGGCCCTGATCGACCAGGGCGTGAAGATG
>CAIOZW010000107.1 GCA_903862855.1 uncultured Acidobacteriota bacterium | reverse complement strand
GCTTCCGGGTCGAGACCGGACAGTTTCAGGCAATGATGCTGGTTGAGATCCATAACGACGGACCGGTGACGATCTGGCTCGATACCGATCAGCTTCGCTGAACGCTGTCGCGGAGACGTGAACGACGGTCGACCCACCGGTAGAAGAGGTGCTTGGCAATCTCGCTCGCCAGTACATAGAGCAGAGTGATCGCCACCAACATCAACATGACCGGCCACTTGAGGGGGACGAAGTCGAAGAGCCTGCCGACACCGGGCAGGTAGGGCAGCGCAATCGTCAGGATGGCGACGAGCAGCGTACTCAGCCAGAGATAGAATCCGGGCCGACTCTGACTGAGCGGACGGCGCGTCCGCACGACCAGCAGAATCAGCAGCTCCGTCAGGAGCGATTCGATGAACCAGCCGGTGCGAAACTCCTCCTCTCCGACCTTGATGACGAGCAGTAGAAACCCGAAAGTCAGATAGTCGAAGAAGGAGCTGACCAGCCCGAAGACGATCATAAAGTTGCGAATGAATCCGATATCCCAGCGGCGTGGCTGATCGACCATCTCGTGATCGACATCATCGGAGGCGATCGCCATGGCCGGAAAATCGGAGAGAAAGTTGTTGAGCAGGATCTGGGTCGGCAGCAGCGGCAGGTAGGGCAGAAAGACCGAGAGTCCGGCCATGCTGAACATGTTGCCGAAGTTGGCGCTGGTCGTCGTGAAGACATACTTGAGTGTATTGGCAAAGATGCGCCGGCCGGCAATGATGCCCTCGCAGATCACCTCGAGTCCGCGTTCAAGCAGGACGAAGTCGGCGGCCTCGCGTGCGACATCAACGGCTGAATCGACCGAGACGCCGACATCGGCCGCGTGGAGCGCCGGTGCATCGTTGATACCATCTCCGAGATAACCGACGACGTGGCCCATCTTGCGGAGAGCGGCGATGATCCGCTCCTTCTGGTTCGGATCGACCTCGGCAAAGATGGTCGTCCGGTCGGCCTGCTGCCAGAGCGCCTCATCGTGCAACCGGCTCATCTCGCCCCCGGTCAGCAATCCCCGCACCTCGAGCCCAACCTCCTTCGCGACGTGGAGGGCGACCCGCCGGTTGTCCCCGGTGATGATCTTCAGCTCCACTCCAAGCCTTTTCAACGACTCGATCGTCTGCACCGTCTCGGGGCGCGGCGGATCGAAGAAGAGCAGAAATCCGATCAGCGTCATCCCCGCCTCATCCGCCGTCGTATACTCGTGGCGCGGCTCGACGACACGGGTCGCCACTCCGAGCACCCGGAATCCCTGATCGCTCCAGTCGGTAAAGAGCTGCCGCAGCGTCTCGATTCGCGCCTCGTCGAGGGGTGAGATCGCCCCGCCATCCTCACGCACGCTCGTGCAGATCTGGAGTACCTGCTCAAAGGCCCCCTTGGTGATCAGCTCGATCTGCGACCCACTTGCCACCGCGACACTGAGCCGCTTGCGGATAAAATCGTAGGGGATCTCTTCGACCTTGCGGTGGAGCGAGAGATCGACCGGTTCCGTCGCCAGAATCGCCTCATCAAGCGGATTGACCAGCCCGGTCTGGAAGCTTGCGTTGAGCCACGCTGCCTGCCGGACCAGTTCAGATACCTTCCCGGCCGGATCGCGCGCCCCGTCCAGCCTCACAACACCCAGCGTCAGCGTCCCCGTCTTGTCGGTGCAGAGGACGTCCATGCTTCCGAAGTTCTCGATCGCCGTCAGCTTCTTGACGATCACTCCGCGCTGCGCCATCAGTTGCGCTCCCCGGGAGAGGGTAATACTGATGATCGCCGGCAGCAGCTCTGGCGCCAGCCCGACGGCCAGTGCCACGGCAAAGAGGAGTGAATCGATGACCGGCTTCTCCTGGCGCACGTTGATCGCAAAGACGATGAACATGAGCAGGGTCATGAGCCGTGTCAGCATGTTGCCGAAATGGCGGATCCCTTCTTCAAACTCGGTTGGCGGCAGTCGCAGATTGAGGTGGGCCGAGATCTGTCCATACTCCGTCGCCATGCCAGTCCGACAGATCAGCACCTCGGCCGTGCCAGATCTGACACTCGTACCCATCAGCACCGTGTTGGTCCGCTCAGCGAGTGGTGAGTCCTGATCGACGACCCCGGGCCTCTTCTCGACCGGAAAGGTCTCACCCGTCATGACCGCTTCGTTGACAAAGAAGTCGTTTGCTCCAATCACCACTCCATCCGCGGGAATCAGGCTCCCCGCCGAGAGCAGCACGATCTCGCCCGGCACCACCTCATCGATCGCAATCTCCAGTATCTGCCCATCACGGCGTACCTTTACCATCAGCCGCACCCGCTGGCGCAAGCGCTCGACGGCATTGCCGGCATGGTACTCCTGAACGAATCCCAGCAGTGCGCTGGCGAGGATGATTCCCAACAGGATCAGCGTGTCGACCAACCCCCCAGTTAACATCGAGATCAGCGCCGCAAAGACCAGCATGAGCACCAGCGGACTCTTGAACTGGGCGAGAAGAATCAGCAGTGCCCGCGTCCGGCCCGTTTCGCGCAGCCGGTTTGGTCCATAATTGGTCAAAAGCCGCGCGGCCTCCGTCACACTCAAACCTGCGCGACTCGACCCGCTCTGTCGCAACAGCTCCTCGGCCGGTATGGCCCAGTAGGCAACGCCTGCTGAATTGTCAGACTTGTCGATCCCCATGTGAACGAGTCTATTCCTTTTCAACCAAAAAAGCAGCGTTTGATGGCTCAAGATGAAGGTGACATCGCAGGAATCGGATCTCGACCACCTGCGGCAACAGACTGAAAAAGCCTGCCGGTCGATTGTGTCGACCGGCAGGCCTCAGGTTCAGCTCTGGCAATGGAATCAAGGATTGATCCTCACCCCCTTGCCATCACTATTGTCTTGTCGAGTGGTTGCTAGAATTCCAGCCGTCCACCCATCGTGATGATACGCGCACCCTGCTGCGGGCCAGTCGCCTTGCCGAAATCGGCGTTGCCAATCGCACCGTTCACACCGAAGTTGGTCCGGTTGAACAGGTTGAAGATGTCAGCGCGATAGACAAAACGCACGCGACCATCACCGGTGATCTTGAACGTCTTCACGATCGAAATGTTCTCCGAGAAGACCGGGGTCTGACGGAAAGCACTCATGAACTGTGAAGCATTACCAAACTCAAACTCACCCGGAATGCTGAATGGAGTCGAGTTGGCTGCGCACTGGAAGGCACCCGGCCGGTTGGCAATCGCTTCCGGACGGCAACCAAACCAACGCACCGACGGATTGTTGGGATCGAGCGTCGTCCGATCGACTGACGTCCGAATCGGAACGGCACTGTTCAGGTTGGCCTTCTTGTACTGCGTGAACAGGGTACCATTGTTGAGCGTGTTCGGCGCCGCAATGTCGAGCGGACCACCTGAGGCGTAACGGTTGATGATACCGAGTGTCCATCCACCAACAATGGTGTCAACCGCACGGTTGGCACCGCCGAAGAACTTGCGTCCACGACCAAATGGCAGATCGAACGAGTTCAGAATGTTGACCATGTGCGGCTGATCGAACGCGAGCAGCGACTTGGCATCACTCAGATCATAGTTGTTCTGCGCCTGGGTCTGAGTCTGGCTGAAGATCTGACGATAGTGCAGCCGACCAAGTGACTTCGACCAGGTGTATGAGGCCATCATCTGCCAGTTGCCGAAGCGGCGCTCACCCTTGACCTGCAGCGAATCGTACCAGGAGTGGCCATCGCCAGAATTCCGGTCGAAAACGTTGAAGTACTGCGGGAACGGACGCAAGGCCTGAGCCAGCGTCTGGTTGTTCGGGAAAGCCGCATAGGGCTTGGTGAAACCAGCCGCAACCACTGCCGGATCATCAATGCGCCGACGCAGGAGCTGGCCCAATGAGAGATACTTCGGATCGACCTGATTGGCCATCAGGGTCGAGGAGAGCCCACGACCACGATTGCCAACGTAGGCTATGTCGACCAGGAAGCCCTTGATCTCATGCTGGATATTGAGACTCCAGTTGTAGATGCGCGGGGCCTTGCCGAAATCCGGTCCAAGCAGATCGAGCGTCGGTGCCGAGAGGACACCCAGACCCGGATCGATGAAGGGTGGCTTTGCGCCCTGCGGAATCGGTACACCACCATCCCAAAGGACTGCCGGCGCGACGCCGTCCGCAAGAATCGTTCCCGGATTACCCGAGAAACCAAGTGTGCAACCGCAACCACCGTTGCCAAGTGTCTGGTAGTAGATACCGAATCCGCCACGAATCACGGTCTTCTCGCTTGCCTTGTAGGCAAACCCGAAGCGCGGACCAAAATTGCTGTAGTCGGTCGGATAGAATCTCTTCTGTCCCGATCGACCCGGACCGGCACCGGCAAAGACCATCGCTCCGGGACGACCACCGGCCGCCGGATTTGCCAGCGTGGGATCCATCGCTGAGAACTGGAAGTTGGCCATGTGGAAGCCAACCGGAACCTCATAACGCATCCCCAGATTCATCGTCAGTTTCGAGCTGACTCTCCAGTTGTCCTGGAAGTAAGCGGCGTGATAACCGTAACGAATCTGCGGATCGGGAACCGGCAGCGTGGTGAATGCAACCTGGTTTGGTGCTCCCAGCAGGAAGCTGGCGAATGAGTGGCCCGTTGTACCAGTCGCTGTCGGCAGCGCGGTCTGCGCCCGCTCGAACTGGAAGAGACCGTTGGTACCGGCAGCATCAACCGAGATCGTTCTGAGACGACGAATGTCCCAGCCCATCTTGAACTCATGCTTGCCGCTCAACCAGCTGATGTTCTGGCTGACATGGGTCGTCCAGTTGAACTGACCACCGTTGTTGACCTTACCGTCCTGAACACCCCAGGCAGTCAGGGCATCGGCGGCGTTGAACTGCACGCGCGGCGTCGCATCGGTCGGCATCTTCAGACCAACCCTCGACGCAAAGCCGGCCTGGGCCGGATTATCCCAACCCTGCTGCGTCCGGCTGAAACCAAACGTCGTGTGAATCAGGAAGTTTGGACGAACGATCCAGTCATGATTGACACGAAAGTTCTGTGGCCGCTGCGAGTTGACTCCCAGTCCCTGGCCGAGAGGACCCGGCAGTGCCGATGTATTGGCAATGTTCTGGTCCTGCAGACTGTGGAAATAGGAGATACGATTGTTTGGAGTAAAAGCGTGATCGATCTTCAAGCTCCAGACGTTGTCGGTCACCTGGCTCTCATTTACGAAAGCAAGGTTGTTGGTCACGCCCGGAAGATTTGGATTCGGAAGCGCCTCGATGAACTTCTTGGAGATGGCGCTGATGCGGTTGGCGGGAATGATGTTGTTGGCAAACTGCTGACGATCGGTTCCAACAGTTGTCGCCGGATCATAGATCGCCCGTCCAATCTCAGAGAAGTCACCCGTCTTCATCCGCGCTGTCGGGACTGTCGAGGTGACGGTTGAAATAGTCGCCGGACGCATGTCGCGCGAGTATGTCATATACCAGAAGGTCTTATTGCGTCCATTGTAGACCTTGGGTACCCAGACCGGGCCACCAGCCGCAATACCAACTTCGTTGAAACGCTCCTTTGGCCTGATTCGACCAGCGGCGTTGTTTGCCCAGCTGTTGGCGTTGAAGATGTCGCGACGGGCATACCAGAAGGCTGCACCGTGGATGTCATTGCCACCCGACTTGGAGACGTAGGTCTCGACTCCACCGCCAAAACGGCCATACTCGGCAGAGTAGGCAGCGGTCACCAGCTTGAACTCCTGGAACATCTCAGTTCCCGGGAAGTTGAAGACCACGCCGCCCGACTCGGGAATCGTCAGACTCGCGCCATCGATCATCACTTCCTTGCCGCGTCCACCTGATCCGGAGATGCTCACCTCACGATATGAGTTGACACCCGGCATGTAGGTAACAAACGATGAAGCATTGCGGATACCGCCAGTAAAGAGCGGCAGTGAATTCATCAGCTTGTTGGAGAAGTTCTGACCGCGCTCGCTGGTCACTGTGTCGAGCAACGGCCCCTGAGCCGTCACCTCGACGCTCTCGGAGACGTTACCGACCTCCATCTGCAGATCCAGCGTCAAGCGTTGCGCAACCTGGATCTCAATGTTTTTACGATTCAGTTTCTTGAATCCTGTCTGCTCGACCGACACTTCATAGCTGCCAACCGGAATACTGGCGAATACGTATCCGCCGCCCTCGTTGGTCACAGTGGTCGTCTTCAGACCGGTTTGCGTGTTGGTGGCACTGACGGTGGCTGACGGTACAGCCCCACCTGACGGGTCAGTGACGGTTCCTGACATTGATCCGCTATTCTGCTGAGCCCAGGCAATCACGGTGCTCAGGCAAAGCAGGCCAACAACAGTCAATGCTTGGCGAAAAATTCTCATAGCCTCACCTCAATAGATGGAAAGTTGTTTTACTTTATCCAGCGCTGCTAATGTGGTAATAGTTTCTTACCACAATAATATTTCACTAATTTAGTAGTGCACGACTTACAATTATTTAGTGACTAAAAATCAAGATCTAATTATTTGCCATGACAGGATTGACAAACATTATAATGAAACCTCATACCTGTCAATGAAATCCAAGTCACCTATCAGCTGATCGATATTCATATTTTTGGAGTGGCAGGTCTGCAGAGGCTGCCTCCCAACCGGTTCCGGGGATCTGCTCCCCCTGTTCGTCAAGTCAATGAGTGGTCAATGAGTGGCCAATGAGAGGGCCGCATCACACCATCATCATGCGGGCGGCAAGGTCCCACTTCCGGTTGCCAGGATGGGCAGTGCGCGGATCCTTTTCTGCCCACCCCGGGTAGCCCGTATCATCAATTACCTTATCAACCTCGTGGTCAGGGAGCGCTGAGCGTATCCTCCCAGTAGCGCCACTTCGAGAATCCGACCCGCGGCGGAGCGCCATCGAGCTGGAGGCCGAACGTGGTGGGCAGAGCCTCCATCAGTGGCTTGCCACGGTATTTGACGCCGGTCATCGTTGCGGCAGAGTAGCTGATCTTCCCTGCGGCAAGGCGGGCAAAGATGAATGAAGCGTCCGTCTCGAAGTCACCGTAGCGGACACGTCCCAGATCGTACCGATACCGTGGACCAACGGGATGACGATCGAGATCGATCTCGAGATCCAGTTTGACGCCAATGAGCAGCCTCGCGCCCTCTGTCTCCATCTCGACGCCGACCGCCTTTCCAGGTCGGTCAACCTCAACGAGACGGAAGCGCGGAAGCGAGTCGACGGCCGTCCGACGATCGTGAGGCTGGAGAACCGTCACAAAGTACTCAGTGTCTCCGGCATTATAGAATGCCGAGACGGTCTGGTAGATTGCCGTCTCGTCCTGATAGTGGCGCGAAACGCTGTATGTTCCCGTCTCACGCCCCGGTTCATCGAGGGGAAAATGGATGAGCATCGACCGTTGGTCAGGGAGAGGATCGCCACCGCGAAAATAGCCGATCTGATCGATCATGGTCTCATAACTCCGGGCATCGACCCGCAAGGCGTGCCTGGTATGCCAGAGATTGGTGAAGGTAAAGTAGTCGCTCCGCAGAATCTTTACCCCATCGATGACCACAAAGCAGTCCTTCTCGCGGAGATAGATGATCGTCCGGTCGGACGTATAGCCGAGCTCATCGTCGATCAGACGTGACCGGCTTACATCGACCTCGCGCAGGTTGAGAAAGTCGATCTTCTGGGTCCGCACCCGCCGGTAGCCACCGGAGTTGCGCAGAAAGTCAAAGACCCCCTGCGTTCGGTCACGTTTGTTCTTGCGGGCAACGAGCCGGTTATGGAAGTAATCGGCCCGCCAGGCGCCATTGGGCCCGCTGGGCAGATCGGGACGATATCCTCCATCGTGGAGCAGCACCGATCCACCACTCATGAGGATGGAGATCGAATTCTCATCGGCGTGGCCGTGGTGCATCTTCTCCTCCTCGACCGAGATCGTCTGGCGCAGATAGTCACGCCCCAGCCGCCCACCATCCCCCTCATCACGATAGTTGACGAGCATCATGGTGCTCTCCGGCTGCCAGCCATTGCGGAAGACAAACTTCTTGCCGACGATGTCATCGAGGACATCCCGGCTGCCATTGGTCGGACGCTCTGCCTTGACGGCATCGTCTGCCCAGCGGTGTGCATCGGTAAAGGCCGATCCGACCCCGATGCCGAAGAGGACCTTCTCGACCGCCACCCCCTCCGCCCGTGCCTGTCGCTCGAGCGCCCGTCGGGTCAACTCGGTCGCGAGAAACTTGTACTCTGGATTGCGAAAGAGGGTGGCGGCCTTCTCATAGACCGGGACGAAGCGCTCCCAGGCACCATTCCAGTGCGAGTCTCCAAAGTCGGCGAGATTGCCATGTGGCGTCAGCAACTGGACGAAATAGTCGAGATAGTAGCGAACCATCGGCGAACGGAGGACATCCTCGCGTCCTGAAATATCGGCATAGGAGAAGACCGAGTAGAGCCAGACCCCGTGGTATCCGGTCGCATCCTCTATCTCCCAGTGGTGCAGGCTGTCGGAGGCGAGCGTCTCGGCCATCTGCTTCCAGCGGGCGGCGTGCGGATGATTGGGCAGGGCGAGTGCACCATAATAGAGACTCTCGGCACGAAGCATGGCGCGGTTGTGCGCTCCCCACTCGGGAAAATAGAAGGTATGGTCGAGGCTGAAGGCGAGATCACGCTCAATCTTCTCGCGGGTCGCCTGATCGATCACCCCACTTGCCCGAATTCTCATATAGGCCCGCGCGTAGGGCGGCATGATGAAGAAATTGGCAATCGACGGCATGCCGTGGCGATACTCTGCCCGCTTCGCCGGATAGTCCGGGGGCATGACCTGGCGCAGGTCTCCGTATGATGCCAGTAGATCACGCGCCCGTTCCGCCTGACGCCGATCACCCGACTCCTGATAGAGGTAGCCGAGCAGATCGGCCAGGTAGACCGGACTGCCCGGTGAGTCATATCCCCAGAGCTCACTTGGCCTGGTGGTCCGCTTCCACTCCGCGACGATGCGCGGATTTGACTCCCAACCCTGCTCAGCCGCCGCCTTGATGAGGCGCATATACTCACTTCGGGAGGTCTGCGCCCAGCCGTCAACACTAAAAAGAATGAGGCCGGTTAACAGAGCCGGCCACAGATCTATTTTCCTCATGTCTGATCTTCAATCTCCCGCATCACTATTGCAGCTCGCCCGTGGGCACAGCCATCTCGACCACCTGGTAATTCCCTGACGCCTCACTGCCGGTTGGATTAATCCGGTACTCGGCCGTCAACTTCAGATCGCTCCGCAGCGAATGGTAGACGCTGCAGTATTTGAAGATCGAGAGGTTGATCGCCCGGCTCAACTTGTCTGAGTTGATCCCATCTCCCCAGACATCGAAACGAATGACGGCTTCAGTGTAGTACTTCGGATCGGTCTCATTACGAACAGCCTCGATGGAGAGCTCGAAGCGGCTGAGCGGGGTGCGAACCTTCTCCATGATCACCACCACATCAATCGCCGAGCATCCGCCGAGCCCCTGCAGCACCAGATCCATCGGACTTGGACCGGCCTCTTTACGTCCGTCAAGAACGATCTGGCATCCTGTACCGTTGGTGGCGGTAAAGGCCTTGCCACCATTCCAGTTGAGAGTAACATTGACTTTTTCCACAAATATTCCTTTCCAGTCTGTAATCCAATCGTCGGGATGGGCAGCCTGTCCCATCTCCCTGATCTACATTTCAATAATCGATTCCGCTCCTCCTCGATCGACGGGTCTTCAGTTGATGAGAGGCGGGTCGTCTCCTTCTCCAAGCAGATGCTCCCCGGTGAGTGGCGACTCCTCTTCGAGGTTCCAGATCTCATAGAGTGAACGCGGTGTCTCAGTAACGAATCGGGATGGCCGGTGAAGGATCGTCTGTCGTGAACGATCCTCCTCGACCAGCGGGTAGCAGACATACAATTCATCCCGCGCGCGAGTCACAGCGACATAGAAGAGGCGTCGCTCCTCCTCCTCACCCTCCGGTTCACGCAGGCTCCGCGCCGCCGGCAGGCGTCCGTCGGCCACCCAAAGCATGAAGACGACCTGCCATTCAAGCCCTTTTGCCTGGTGGATCGATGAGAGGGCCATCCGTTCATCCTCTTCACCACCCATGACCACATCCTCGGCCGCCATGCCTTCTGGAGGAGAGAATCGTTCGGTGTTGATCAGGGCGAGTTCACTCAGAAAAGCCTCTGTCGAATCGAACCGGATGGCGAAATTCGCCAACTGACGGAGGTCCTCCTCGCGCGACTCGGCATTCTCGAAGGTTGTCTCGAGAAGATCCCGGTAGCCATGGGCGAGGATCAGCTCGATCTGGCGGGCGGGTGAGTCGACTGTCTCCTGGGCGGTCAAGGCCTCGATGAGCGCCGCAAACTCGCGCCAGCCCGGCGTCGCACCACGCGGCAGTGCGGTGATGAAGTCCTCGGAACGGATCAACGCCAGCGGAGCATCCGCGACCGACAGCCGCTCCCAGATCCGGCCGGTCGTCGCCTGGCCAATCCGCGGTATCAGCCTGATCACCCTCTTCCAGGCCAGTTCGTCACGCGGATTGACGAGCAGGCGCAGGTAGGAGACAACATCCTTGATGTGGGCCTGCTCGAAGAAGCGCATGCCGGAACGTACCTCGTAGGGGATTCCACGCCGGGTCAGCTCCAGTTGCAATTCGAGCGCGTGATAGTGGGCACGGTAGAGGACGGCGATCTCCCGCAGGGGCACGCCCTCGTCACGCAGCTCGAGAATCCGCGCCGCAACAAATGTTGCCTGTTGATCCGCATCACGAGCCGGGATGAGCGCCGGTACAAAGCCCCGACTCGCCCGCTGCGCCTGAAGGTTCTTCGGAAACTGGCGGCGGTTATGGGAGATCGAGGCGTTGGCAAGCATGAGAATCTCTGGTGTCGATCGATAGTTGCTCTCGAGCCGAAAGAGCTGCGCCTCCGGGTAGCGTTCCTGAAACTGGTAGAGGTTGGCAAAACTCGCGCCACGCCAGCCGAAGATACTCTGCGCATCGTCACCAACGACCATCAGACCACGGTGTTTTGCCGCGAGCAGATCGACGATCTCTGCCTGGAGAGTGTTCGTGTCCTGGTACTCATCGACCAGAATATGCTGAAACTGATCCTGGTAGATGGCGGCGATCTCCGGCTTCTCTTGCATAAGCCGCTTCCAGTTGACGAGCAGGTCATCGTAATCCATCGAGTTGCGTTCCTGCTTGCGGGCCTGATAAAGACGGTCAACCCGGACGATCTGGGCAGTCAGAAGCTCAAAATTTGGATACTTGTCGGCAATGATCCGTTCAAGCGGTGTATCGGTGTTGGTCGCATAGCTGAACATCTCACGCAAGACCTCGCCCTTCGGAAACCGGCGTGCCCGCGTATCGATCGCTGCTTCGTCGACGCAGAGGTCGATCAGATCGGTCGCATCACCCGAATCGAGAATGGTAAAGTTCGAGCCGAAACCAAGGCTCGTCGCGTGGCGCCGCAAGAGTCGGTTGGCAATGGCATGAAAAGTGCCTCCCTGAATCCGTCGGACATCGGCCTTGACCAGTGACTCCACCCGCTGAAGCATCTCCCGTGCAGCACGATTCGTAAATGTGACAAGCATGATTCTTGCCGGAGAGATGCCCGCCTCGATCAGCCGGGCGACACGGTAGGTGACCGTGCGCGTCTTCCCTGAGCCGGCCCCGGCGATGACCAGCATTGGTCCGCTCCCGGCGGCGACCACCGCGCGCTGCTCCTCGTTGAGCGCCTCACGATAGTCGACCAGTGACCGCCGGGTGACATCGGTCTTGATCAGGTAGTTGCGCATCTAGGCCGCATCCTCCGGAACATAGAAGAGGGCCATCTGTCCACCGGTATGCCAGAAGAGGACCGTCTGATCCTCGCCAATCGCCCCGCGCCGTATCTGATCGATCAGCCCGGCCATGGCCTTGGCCGTGTAGACCGGGTCGAGCAGTACTCCCTCCGTCTGCGCCAGGATCCGGAGCGCCTCCTCACCCTCCGGAGTCGGAATGCCATAACCATTACCGACATATCCGTCGAAGACATGGATGCTCTCCCTCATTTCACCATTGTCAATGCCTAACAGCTCTCCAACACCGGACGCGATAGACGACACGGTCTCGGCAATCTCAGCGGCGGTTCCGTCCGGACTGACTCCGACCACCTTCCGGCACAGACCGGGGAAGATCTGCTGGCCGGCCACCAGCCCCGCCTGCGTTCCTCCGGACGAACTGCAATGATAGAGCAGATCGACCTTCAACTGGCGCTGCGCCAGTTGCTGCGCCACCTCGCCAGCTGCCCGGACCAGACCCAGTGCCCCAGCCGGAACCGAAGCACCCAGCGGAATAACCGCGACGCGCTTTCCCTGCTGCCGATAGTGAGCAGCCAGCGACTCCATCATCGGCTCACGTTCGAGCCGGCTCCCGATCAGATGAATCTTTGCCCCAAAGAGCCGATCGATGTGCAGACTCGCCGGCTCCGTCCCCTGATAACCAATCGCGGCCGGATTGAGAACCAGTGCACACTCCAACCCTACCCGCGCACAGAGCGCGGCCGTCACCCGCGCGTGGTTCGACTTGACCCCGCCGCAGGTGATCACCACCTCCGCACCGGCACGCTTCGCCTCCGCCAGCAGATACTCGAGCTTGCGAACCTTGTTCCCGCCAAACCCTGGTCCGAGGTAGTCGTCACGCTTGATTAGAATTCGTGGACCACCACCCAGTGCCACGCGTAGTCGCGGCAACTCCTCGATCGGTGTCGGGGCGTGGCTCAACTCGAGTCGTGGCACTTCCAACAGCCGTCTACTGGCCCACTCTCTCTGCTCATCACTTGTCATGATACTCATTGTGCGACAGACCAGACCTGTTTGCCAATGGCTCGTCACTCCCTCTTCCCCGTCCCTCCCTTCGCCGTGGCGGTGCGACTGCCTCTCCGCGCAAAAAAATAGCGGTGAGTCCGGAGACCCACCGCACAGTAGTCCATCAACTAAGCACCAGCTACGGAAGTAACTCGTTTTGATCCCGCCGGCCTACTGCTCGCGGCTTGAGATCGAATAACTGATTCCGATGATAAAAGTGTTCTGGTTCTTGAGCGCACCACCATCGGCGTTGGTAAAGAATGTCTTGTCCGACAGATCACGACGAAACTCGAAACGGGTCAGAAGGTTGTTGACCAGCTTCACCTCCTGTGTGAACGTCACCCCTTTGAGGGTCTGCGCAACACCGGTCCGGAGCCCCTTGGAATCGTCGAGAACCTCAAATCTTGGCGAAAAGGCGAACCGATTGTTGAAGGCATACTTGAATGAGGCCATCGCCCCCTTCCAGGTACCCCTCTTTCCATCATCGTCACCATCCGAACCGGCGACAAAGTTCCCAAGCAGCGTCAGCTTGTCATTGACGACGTAGCTCGCCACCGTATCCGCAATGTGTCTCCAGTTGTCACGCTTTGATACTGCCGGGATGTTGGCCAGCGGGGCCTCCGGACCTCCAAGATAGGTCTGGTAGAGCGAGAACTTCTTGGTCGGGGTGAGACTGAGCTGAATACCCGTAGTCTTACCGGCCAGCTTGTTCCGGTTGTTCTCGAACATGTTGTCCCATCCATCGAAGAGGAACCCGGTCACCGCAACCTTGTCATTGACGGCATATTTGGCCCTCATTCCCATATGGTAGTAGGGACCGTAGGTGAAGAGAAATCCACGCGAATAGTTGAAGTTGTCCTTGGTGTCGATCACTTCCGCCCCGATCGGGGTATACATCTTTCCAAAATCGATCGTCAGCCCCTTGCCAACCGGCGCGACATAGCTCACATAGGCCTGGAGCAGATGCTTGGTCGCCTCATTGCGCTGGTAGTCACTGACCGAGATGATCCGGTCGACCGTCTCTCCAAGGCCGACGTCGAGCCGGAATCCGAGCGGACTATCGGTCGTGGCCGCTTTGTTGAGGCCAATCCGGGCCATCTGAAGGCTGAATGAGTTGTGCCGGACGTCGAAAGCACGCCCCTGGGTAAACATATCGACCTGGTTATTGTTGAAACTGTAGTAGCCGTCAACGATACCAGTCACCTCGACGTCCTTCAGGAATTTCACAAACTGATTGGTCTGCTTGGCCTCCTCCTGAAGAACCGTCACCTCTTTCTCAAGCTTCTCAATGGCGGCGGGCGCTGCCGCCGGTGCGGTTGCGGTCGCCCCACCAGTCATCGAAGCGATCCGGCTCTCGAGAAGGCGAATTCGCTCTTCAAGTGCCGTGACCAGCCGCGCCATTTCGGCATCGGTAAGGGTCGCCGTCTTCGTGCCGGCATTGCCTACTCCAACCGACCGACCAACTTCGGTCGTCGATGATGGCGAAACCTGCGCGTAGCTGGTGATCCCAGCCATTACCAGAACCGTCAGCATCAGGATGATTCCCGCCAACCCATTCCCTGCGATTTTTCCACTCGATATGTCCGGTCTCAACATCTCTCCTACCTCCAGTAGTTTGGCAGTCTTGCCAGTGTTGTTACCCGGTTGGATCGAAGAGAGCGCCGCGGAGCCTTGAATGGTCTCAAAGGCACGTTATAAACTCTTTCACGATCCACCCAGGTGATGTCCAGTTGCCTGTCGTGGTTCACCAGAGGGGGAAGGCGCGGCGATGTGCCAGCATCGCTGAGATGGTCTTCCCCCTTTTTTATTCAATTAGCCAGTTCCGACCGGGCTGAATCTAACCAGTGAGCTCAACCCGGTCGGTGCCCGCTAGACGGCGTTCAGTCCGTGCTCTCCCGTCCGGATGCGGATCGCCTCCTCTACCGGTAGAACAAAGATCTTGCCGTCACCAAACTTGCCGGTCCGGGCCGTCTTGACAATCGATTCGACCACCCCTTCGACAATCTCATCGTCGACAACCACCTCAACCTTGACCTTGGGTACAAACTCAACCTTGTACTCACTGCCACGGTAGACTTCGGTATGCCCTTTCTGACGTCCGAAACCCTTCACCTCACTGATTGTCATCCCCTGGACACCCAGTGCCTGGAGTGAATCCTTGACCCCCTCGAGAAGGTGAGGGCGAATGATTGCTTCAATCTTCTTCATAATCTCTCCTTGAAATTGGTTCTGTTGATTCCCGCCTCACGCATCTACTCGTGGACAATATTGGCTGCCGCACCAGTGCTGCCTGAAGAGAGTGTCGCTGACGAGACATAATCGAAGTCGAGATTATAACCCTCTTCTCCGTGCTGTGAGACATCGAGACCCAATGTCTCATTCTCTCCACTGACCCGCACACCAATCAGCAGGTCAACGACCTTCAGAATTATCCACGAGGCCACCATCCCGAGGACGATCGCGATCAGGGCTGCCAGCAGCTGGTTGAGTACCTGCTTGCCATTGCCTTCAAGCAGACCGCTCGGGAGCGCGTTGCCGGCCTCATCCTTGAAGACGGTATTGATTGCACTATTGGCAAAGACTCCGGTCAGCAGCGCTCCGGTCAAACCACCTACTCCGTGGACACCAAATGCATCGAGGGAATCGTCATAGCCGAGCCGCTTCTTGACCTCGGTCACCGCGATGAAACAGACGATACCGGCAATGAAACCGATGATCAGCGCAGACATCGGGGTCACGAAGCCCGCCGCCGGGGTGATCCCGACCAGGCCGGCGACAGCTCCTGAAATTCCACCGAGAACCGTCGGCTTGCCGAGACGGATCCACTCGATCAACAACCAGCCGAGCGCTGCCGAGGCCGCTCCAAAATGGGTCGTCACGAAGGCATTCGAGGCAAGACCACCTGCCGCAACCGCACTGCCGGCGTTGAAACCGAACCAGCCGACCCAGAGCAGGCAGGCGCCAATGACGCTCAGAACCAGGTTGTGCGGCATCATCTGCGTCTTCGGATAGCCGAGACGCTTGCCAAGGTAGAGTGCACAGACCAGCGCCGAGAAGCCCGAAGAGATGTGAACGACCGTTCCACCCGCAAAATCGAGTGCCGGGATCTTGCCGCCAAGGAATGCGTTCAGATATCCGCCATCACCCCAGACCATGTGGGCGAGCGGGAAGTAGACGATGATGGCCCAGAGCGTGCAGAAGAGCAGCATGGCCGAAAACTTCATCCGCTCGGCAAAGGCCCCGGTAATGAGCGCCGGCGTGATGATGGCAAACATCAGCTGGAAGACCATGAAGGTCAGGTGCGGGATCGTCGCCGCATACCCAGAGGGATCCGTTCCCACTCCCTTGAGGAAGGCGTAATCGAGCCCACCGAAGAAAGGGTTCCCCTTGGCAAACGAGAGGCTGTAGCCGATGAGCGCCCAGAGAACTGTCATGACCGCCATCATGATAAAACTCTGCATCATTGTGGCCAGGACGTTCTTTCGACGCACGAGGCCGCCGTAGAAGAGCGCAAGGCCCGGTCCGGTCATCATCAGCACCAGCGCCGAGCAGACCAGCATCCACGCATTGTCTCCCGCCGTCTGAGCATTGCCAATGGCCGCCTCCGCCGTCGCCAGCCGCTCTTCGACCGTCTGTGCAGCCGCTGGAAATGCAGCCAGCAGCGCTGCGGAAAGAACGCTTACCGCGTGTCCAATAATCCTCTCCTTAATCATGATTGGGTATCCTCTTGTAAGGTTAGATACGAAATATATTCGCAGTGTTATACCGCTTCCGCACCGTGATCGCGCAGCGCATCCTGCAGCGCCTGTTCGATCCGGGGCAACGATTGAGCTGCCAGTTTTTCACCGGCTTCATTTACAACGTAGAAAATATCGAGAGCGTGATGCTTCTCTGTCGCCACCTTGGCAAAGACGATGTCCAGACCAAGGTTGGCAAGAGTACTCGAGATCCGATAGGCCAGACCCAGCCGGTCACTGATGCGCACTTCAAGAATCGTACTCTTCTCGGAAGAGTCCTGATCCCAGTTGAAACTGACCGGCGTCGATATCTGGTGGCGCCTCTTGCGAAAGCGTGAACTGTTCTGGGAACGAAGCCTTCGATCTACCGCCGCCTCGACATCCCACTCACCGTTGAGAGCCCGCGTTATCGCAAAATCGATCTGCTGCCAGCGCGCCGGATCGGTGATTGGCTCACCGGCAGTGTCACGAACCTTGAACGAATCGATGGCCACCCCATCGGCCCGCGTGTTCAGGTGAACACTGAGAATATTGACCCCCTGGGCAGTCAACGCCCCCGTCACTCCGGCAAGAAGCCCACGCCGGTTGGGCGCACTGAGGTGCAGATCAGTACAGCGTGTTGGCAGATCGACCTTCCAGCTGGTCCGCACGGTCTGGGCGTTGAGTCTCTTGATGAGACGCAGATGCTCGATGATCGTTGACGGGGGCGTGTAACGCCCATAATCGGCCGGGAGAAGGTCAAAATGGCGCCGAACCTCTGTCTCATCCATCTCGCTGACAAGCGACTTGGCCAGCAGACTGATCAGCGACTCCCTCGCCCGTGCCGACTCCTCACCGGGAGCAAGCAGACCCCTCGTCCGCTGATAGAGCTCCCAGAGCAGCGAGTCCTTCCACTCACTCCAGACGCCTGGCCCGACCGCATTGATATCGGCATAGGTGAGCAGCGTCAGCAGATTGAGCCGCTCGATCGTCCCAACTACCGCTGCAAAATCGCGAATGACCTTCTCGTCCGAGAGATCCCGCCGCTGCGATATGTGTGACATTGCCAGATGCTGCCGTACCAGAAAGACCACCCCTTCGGCACGCTCCGGCTCCAGTTGCCATTCCGCACAGGCGGCCTCGGCGATCCGTACCCCCTTCTCCGTATGTCCTCCACCAAGCCCCTTCCCGATGTCGTGAAAGAGCAGACCCAGATGGAGAACGAGCGGATCGACAATCGACCGGTAGAGCTCACGGTAGCGCTCCATCGCCTTGCCACGCGACTCGGCCAGCTCATCCAAAACCTCGAGGGCGCGCAGCGTATGCTCATCTACCGTGAAACGATGGTAGAGGTCGTGCTGAACCAGGCAGGTTACCCTCCCAAACTCAGGGACCACTCTTCCCAGAAAATCGAGGTTGTGCATCAGGCGCAGCCCGCGTGCTACCTTCCCTGTCGTCCCAACCATCCGCAGCAATGTATTGCGAACTTCATTCGTCACCGGGATCAATCCCGTCTGGCCATTCTCCAGAAGCCCCCTGATCGACGCCTGCAGTGCCGGACTCAATCCCGACCCAGTCGCCTGCGCGTAACTGAAGGCAAGCATCGCCCGCCCACCATCGAGCTCTCCGGAACGTTCATCCTGATCAAGCACCCCATCGCGCATCACAAATCCGCCAATCGCCGGTTCGATCCGCCGCTTCTTGAACCAGCGACGCTTCTCGTGGCGAGCCATCAAACGATCCAGATACCAGGTCGTCAGTGAATTGAGCCGGCGTGCTCGCAGGTAGTAGTCGCGCATGAAGAGCTCCGATGCCTGCGAGTGCGGTGTATCTTCGTAACCGAAATGGGGCGCGACCTGCTGCTGCAAACCAAGCGAGAGAACATCCGTGTGACGCCCCGTCGCAAAATGGAGCTCATTGCGGATACGGAGCGCAAAGTCATAGGCACTGCGCATCTCCCGCCGATCCGCCTCTGAAACCAGACCAGCCTCGACCAGTCCTCCCAGCCCATGCCGCCCCTCGGCAATCCGTCCCGCCCAACCGAGCGTCTGCAGATCACGAAGTCCACCGGCGGTCTCCTTGAGATTAGGCTCCTGCAGACAGACCACCGCGCCGTGTGACCGATACCGCGCTGCCCGATCCTCCATCAACTCGCTCAGACAACCCAGTGCATTCTTCTCAAAGACCTCCCGCTCGAGACGCTTCTCGAGCGTCCGCAAGAGCGACTCGCTTCCCCAGACCAGCCGCGCATCGATCAGCGAATGGCGCGAAACGTGATCTTCCTGGGCCATCGCCATGCACTCGGCCAGCGACCGGATGCTGTGTCCCACTGTGAAGCCCGTATCCCAGAGCAGGTAGAGCAGCGCCTCGTTCAGCCGCTTCATCGCTGGCAGATGCACCTTCTCCGGGTAGAGAAAGAGGATGTCGATGTCTGAAAGCGGCGAGAGCTCCTGCCTTCCATACCCACCCAGCGCCACGATCGCTAGCGCCCCCTCCCGACTCTCCCGCTCGATCTCCGGATTCTCGCGCCGAACCGTCTCCGCCAGATGCTGGATGAGCCGGTCGACGATCAGGCTCCGTGCCGCAACGATCTGCGGTCCGTCGATCCCGTGCCGGTGGCGCAGATGCAGCCGGTTGTTCTCGATGCCAACAAATCGACGAATCGCTCCCAGCCGCTCCTCACGATTCTCACCCCCCGCGGCAAGTCGCAGCTTGTAATCGATGTGATTCTCAATTTTTGCCAGATTGATCTCCATCCAACGAATCACCCTTCTCCTGCTCAAGACTCCCTGACATCTTTGAACTCTTCGAGACCCTGACCTTTCAGGCTGACCCTGCCAGCCAGTTCAGACAGCTCCGATTACCGGACCGGAGCTCATGCTTCGGCGATATTACGATCAGCTGCTCACCTGTATTGCAAGACTGATGCCACAACTTCAGCGGAACTCAGATGCGGCGTGGATGGCCATGTAAATATTGACAATACTGTACTTAGCGATGACACGCGGACTATATCCTCGCTTGTCTGGCAGCTACAATATCGTAGCTTCAACCTTCGAGCATTACATTTTTGTCGGACTCAATAGCGCCCGTGCTGCGGCCACCAAGCCCCGAGCGAGGTTTGATCCGCCCGCCGACGCAACCTGCGATACCCAGGCGGCGCCCCTTCTCCTGCTTTTTTTGTAATTATTGGCCTGCAAAGCACCAATTTGGTCGGCTTATCCGGTAATGCATACAAAAACGTCGGATCAACTACTCTATTCCACATTTTTGTCGGACATCGACCAAGAGTCCCCTTCCAGGTAGACCTTGGGGCACCTGGAAGGCGCGAGGAGGCCCCAATCCTGGTCTGAGAGTCGAATGGAAAGAATGTCGGGAAGGGTTACAGGTAAAACTGGAGAGAGGTGGAGTGCAGAGAGAAAGAGAGGGAGGAAGTGGACAGCCGTCCCCTTGCTCCCTCTCTGGCCTCTCTTTCTCTCTGGCCAATAAGCGGATTCTGACGTCTTCTGCCGCTACTTCAGACCGGGAAGCGCCTTGACAAAGCTCGACTGCCAGTCGCGCATGAGGCGTCGGACAAATTCGATCTCCTGCTTCTGCTCATTGGTCTCGAGCTGGGCAATATATTTTGAGAGGAGTTCACGAAGATTCTCCTCATCGGAGCCATCGACAGGGACAAGGCGAACCTCGGCCCCCTTGGCGAGACGGCGGCGGAGCGCATCTTCATCGAGCCCCATGGTCTCATCGAGCTTGAGATAGACGACGCCACCGGTCATTCCGGAGCAGAGCCACGGCCCCGGGTCACCGAGAACCAGGCCGCGTCCGCTTGTCATATACTCGAAAGCAAACCCCTTGATGTTGGCACGCGAGGCGATGCAGCCGAGATCGTCACGGAGAGGCTCGCGGATTCGGCCGGCAATGATCAGATCAGCGCCGGAGAGACGGATGCCGGCGCGTGAGTCTGCGTCACCCTGAACGATAAGGGTACCGCCCTGTGCACCATAGCCAAAGCACTTGCCAACCGCCCCATCGACGCGGATTCCGTTATGGTTCATCCCCTTGAGAATGGCGATCGTCCCGCCACAGCTGCTCTTTGCCGCACTGTCCTGAACACCCCCCTCGACGATGATATCGACTCCATCGATATTGTAGGCGCCAAGTCCATTACCAGTGATCGAGCCCTCGTTGAAGTTGAGGACAGCTTTCCGGAAATGGGTGGGCAGTTCGCCGCTGTAATTGGCCCGTGAGAGCCTGCCGGAGAGATGGGTCCCGAGTGACCGGTCGACTGAAGAGACTTTGTCATCTTCATAGATCGAGATCGACTTGCCGTTCTCGATCAGGTTCCAGATCTCATCGGTAACCAGCTTGGTCAGCGCAGTCCGCGGGCGGTGAGCACGGCCAATGTGATCCTCGCGCAGCTCTTCGGGTTCATACGTCTCCGAGGCATCGACCCCGGAGAGGAGATAGGAGAGATCGATCGACTCGTTCCCACGGTTCTGTTTCATGAGATCAGAGCGACCGACCAGATCCTGGGTGCGATGGAAGCCGAGGCGCATGGTCCAGAGACCAATCTCATTGATGACGTGGCCAAAGAAGTTGACCAGACCATCGACCGACTTATCATACTCCCGCGGAACATACTTCTTGGCGCCGCCAGCCATCGCCTCTTCCGGGGTGTGGAAATGGGCGGTAATGCCGACGTGACAGGTACCGGTATTGCACTCGCGACAGCTCGTACAGCCGACGGCCGCCATGGCCATTGTCCCGAAACCGACGCGATTGGCTCCAAGAAGCATCAGTTTGACGACGTCGGCTCCGGACTTGATACCACCATCGGCCCAGATCTCGACGCGACCGCGCAGGCCGGCCCGGGTAAGGGCGCGATGGGCCTCCTTGACCCCGATCTCAACCGGCATCCCGACGTGGCGCAGAGCATGCTTGCGCGCCGCCCCGGTTCCGCCATCATAGCCGCTGATGGCGATGATATCGGCGTGGGCCTTGGCAATCCCGGTCGCGATCGGGCCAATGAAGGGGACGGCGGGAATCTTGACCGAGACCTTCGCGTCTGGATTGGCCGTCTTCAGTTCGGCAATCACCTGGGCAAGATCTTCAATCGAATAGATATCATGGTTGTTCGAGGGTGAGAGGAGATCGATCCCCTTTGGCGTATGCCTGGTCTGGGCGATCAGATCGGTCACCTTGAAACCGGGCAGATGTCCGCCCTCGCCAGGTTTCGCACCCTGGCCAATCTTGATCTCAAGGAAGTCGGCCGAGTTGAGGAGGTGGATGTTGACCCCGAACCGCCCGGAGGCGACCTGCTGCCCACGGTACTCCTTGTACTTGCCGAGCATGTCCGGAATCTCACCACCCTCGCCATTCATGGCAATGATCTGGAGTCGCTTCGCCGCCTCGGCATAGGCACGGAAGGTGATCTCACCCTGGGAACCAAATGACATTGCCGAGATGAAGATCGGCGCACTGTGGTTCTGCATTCGCGTATCGGCCGAGTTGCGGGTGACGATCGAGCGCTCCTGGAGATCGAGCAGATGGCGCAGCGCGACCGGGCTGCTCGATTCGATCTCCGAGAGCTTCTGGATAAAGGTCTCGTAGCGCTCCTCCTTGCGGGCGACCTTCCCCGCCGCACCCCAGACATAGGGCTGACGCCGATACTCACGGAGGAGTCCGGAGGTTCCCGAGAGCTTGCTCACCCCGCCTTTGGCCGCCTGGGCGTGACGCGCCTTGAGGCGATCACGCATCTCGAGATCGAGCTTGGCAAGGGTCAGTCCTGCCTGTTCCGACCCACAGTAATTCTTGATTCCAAACAGATTGGCGATCTCCGGCGAGAGGCCGATCGAGGCGAAGAGCCGGCCATAACCGTCAACCTCGTGGATGCCCATGGTCGACATGACCTTCTCGATTCCCGTGTGCTGCATGGCGAAGGTGTTGCGCAACGCCTTGCGCGCCGACTCGAAATCGGTCGCATCCCGGAGGGCAACCTCATACATCGCATAGGGGCTGACGGCGTCGGCACCAGAGCCGAGCGCAAAACAGATGTCGTGCAGGTTGCGGATCTGTCCGGAGTTGAGAACCAGACTGCACTGTCTCCGCAGACTCTCCTCAAAGGCCGGCGTCTCGTCATCGCGGCCATTGTGGCTGTTGATCTCGACGGTCACCGCACATCCCGAGACACTCAGATCGATCGACCGGTTGAGCGCCTGGTCAACCGTGGCCAGGGCGAGGTGGGCATCAACGAAGAGTTCGTACTCCTGATAGGCCCGTGAATCGTCGAGGACAAGGACGGTCGCCCCATCCTGAACCGCCTCGACCGCTTCTCGGACAATCCGGTCGAGCGCTGCAGCAAGATTGCTCTCCTCATCATAGGTCAGATCGATCTTCCGGACCTGCAATCCAGTCGGCAGGTCGGCGGCGATCGATCCTGGGCCACCGGCAACGGCTCCGGGGATCTGGGTCAGAATCTGCTTCAGACGCTGCTCGGTCGAGAAACCCGATGCACCAGCCCGGCTTGGCGCAAACTCGCGGGTCAGATCATCGATCAGACAGCTCCCAAAATCCTTCGCCACTGCCCGATGAGCCATCAGGAAGTTCTGATCGGTTGTCCCGCCACCGCCAAGCAGAATCGGCGAACGCAGCTCGATCTGCTGCGCCTTCGTCCCCCCCGATCCAAGCGTCGGACGGCTGCCCAGAAAGACCTTCACCGAGAAGTGATCACCTTCACGCACCCGGTCGATCGCCGGGTTGGTAACGACCGCAACCCGCTCCTGAAAGAAGTCCGAGAGGTTACGCCTGACCTTGGAGAATGCCGCCAGCGGCCCGTCGTAACCGAGCCCGCTCAATGGGTCCTTTCCGGTAACCATGGTCATGAGGTTGTCGACCTCCTCCTTGGTCCAGCCCATTGCCGCCAGCGCATCGGTCGCCGCCAGCGTCCGCTCGATCCGGGTCACCCTCTCCCGCTGCTCCTCTTCGACCGAGAGCGCGTCCTCCGGCGACTCATTGACCAGTGGTTCATCGACTACGGTATCCGCGGCCTCCGGCAGTCCGATCGAGAGCGTCTCCGCCTTGAGGATTACCTCATTGAGCCGCCGAAAATCGTAGCGATCAGCAGCCAGATCATAGATCCGCCGCTGCATCTCCTGATGCTCATAGACTGTCGTCTCGGCCTGTAACCGATGGATCACCAGCCCCATCTTCTCCCCCGGGGCCAGCGGTCGCGGATCATGAATCATATGATCGAGCGGCACCACCCCTTTCTCTGACGAGGCAAAGTACTCCTTCTCGGTCACCCCGAACCAGAGCGGACGCAGACCGAGCGCGTCACAACTGAAGACGATCTCATCACCTTCACGGGCAATGATCGCCGCCGGCCCCTGCGCCAACGACCCGAAGGCCCGCCGAAAGTAGCGGTGAAACTCCTTCATCTCCGTGTCAAACTTCTCACTCTCACTCCAGACTGGCGGAAAGAGAATCTCGATCGCCTCCATCAGCGAGAGACCGTAAACAAACATCAGTCCTTCGAGCGTCCGGTCGAGAATCTGCGAATCACTCGCCTGACTCGGTAGCTGAAACCCGAGTGCGGCCGCCTCTCGGGTCAGGCGGTCGATCGAGTTGATCTCCCCGTTATGGCCAAGGGTCGAGAACATCTGCGCCTTCTCTGCCGCCGAGTTGGTGTTGGTCGAATAACGCCCATGCCCAAGCGTGATCGCCGACTTGAACTCCGGTCGTGACAGTTCTGGAAAGTACCGCCGCAAGGCCTCGGCATCTCCACGCACCTTGTAGACCGCATTGTTGTTGCTCAGCGATGCAACGTGAATCGGCAACTCCCGCTCGATCTGCATGTGAACGTGGAATGTCTCGCGACTCCCCATCGGCCGCGCCCCGCGCGGCAGGGCGACGACCTGCCAGTAGAGCGGTTCATTGACCCGTGCCAGCGGACCAAGCGCCTCCGGACGCGTCTCCGCATTGCAATCGTAGGCCACCTCCAATCCACCCAGGTTGAAGATCTCCCGCACCCGCTTCTTGATCGACTCGTGCTGCGCAACCTCTGCCGCCGGAAGTAGAATGTGCGCTACCGTAAAATAGGGATGATTGACCGTATCGCCGATCAGGCCGACCTCCTCGAGTCGCTGCTTCCAGATCTCACGCGGAATGTCGGTCTGAATACCTGCCCCATCTCCCTCGCCAGCGATCTCTCCCGTCCGATGGCCCATCTTCGTCAGCGCCTCGATCGTCCGCTTCACGTTGCCATGCGATGGCTGTCCGTTCCGCTTGACGCTCGCGACGATGGCGCAGGCATCACGCTCCTGCTCAACTCCCAAAGATTCCAGTAGTGTCATAATGATACCTAAAGTTAAAATTTCCACCTGTCAGACCAACGCCCCGCCTGACTGGCTGGATTACTGAACTGAAATGAAAAACCCCGGCGATTGCTCCGACTTCGCCAGGGTTGAGGAATTTATGTTCGATTGAAACCTCTATCCACCGGCGTTTAATCTGCGTTTGGTGAGCGCGGTATTCGAACATACCGGCTTGCCAATAAGACCCTTGGTCATCGAAATGACGGACGATGGCGGGAGCAGCTCTCCTGCTGCCAACACGCCGATCAGCTTTCTCTCGATCAAATTACTGTTATTCAAAATTGATGGACTCGCAAAACATTTCATCAGGAAGAGCGTCGGTAAATATCTACTGTTCAATCCCGGGTACTGTTACCACACACTCGCGACCCGGTCTCCTGTCCTGATTTTAAGTATAAATAATAGCTGGTGCTTAATGAATAAATATGCCTCAAACTCTCCAGCAAGCCGGAAGAGCGCAACTGTTAGATTGACTCTTAGTACTGCCTGAGCGAGATAGACCGGGATAAGAATCCAGGGGTCACCATTGCGGCGAACCAATCAAACCGGCTGCGCAAGTCTCCTCACGACAAGAAACTCTGGCCATAAAAGACCTGTCCAAAGAGAATAAGTATCAGAGCGTACCCTGCTCGACCAGATTTGGCAATAGTCAAGAGAAAAAATGCACATTCAGCCGGGTCAGGATGCGAGGGGGAGCCTCGTATAGTCAGCCTTTCGTTTACGGGGAATGAAACCTTCGCCAATGATCACATCACGAAGCATCTCTTCGGTTGCCTTGTGGTTGGCTCCGGCCTTTGAGATGACATTCTCTTCGATCATCGTCGAGCCGATATCATTGGCGCCAAAGTGGAGACCACGGCGACCGTCAGCGAGGCCGACCGTCAGCCAGGAGACCTGCACATTGGGAATATTGTTGAGATAGAGTCGTGAAAGGGCCAGCCAGCGTAGATACTCCTCAGCCGGGAGGCGCGTCGGGATCACCTTGCCGATCGGAGTATTGTCAGGCTGAAAGGTCCAGGGAATGAAGGAGACGAATCCCGGTTGTCCGGAAGTGAGGGTTCGCTCCTGAAGCTGGCGGAGCAGTTCGAGGTGCTGAATCCGCTGATCGATCGTCTCGCCATACCCGATCATCATGGTCGCCGTCGTCTTGAGGCCAACCCGGTGGGCGGCCTCCATTGCTTCGAGCCACTCCTGGCCATTGCATTCGGTTCGCCGCTTGCGGCGGATCTCGTCGACGAGGATCTCTCCGCCACCCCCGGGAATGCTGTCGAGGCCGGCCGCGACCAGTTCACGAATCACCTCCTCGGAGGTGAGTCCAAAGGTCTTTGACATGCCGTAGATCTCGGTCGGAGAGAAGCAGTGGAGATGGATTCCGTAGCGCTGTTTGAGTTCACTGAGAAGAGTCGTATACCACTCAAGGGGGAGATCCGGGTGGAGCCCGCCCTGCATTAGTACGCCGCTTCCTCCAACCGCAATCATCTCCTCGACCTTGGCATAGATCTCATCGTAACTGAGGACATAGCCCTCTTCGTGGCCGGGTTTACGGTAGAAGGCACAGAAGTTGCAAACCGAGAAGCAGACATTCGTATAATTGATATTGCGGTCGACGACGTAGGTGACGACACCATCGGGGTTGAGTTCACGGCGCAGAGCATCGGCGAGGCGGCGCAGATCCTCCGTTTCGGCCTCGGTAATGACCGTCTTCCATTCATCGTGCGAGAGATGTTCACGTCGGGCGATTCGTTCAAGAAGTTCGGTTAAGGTCGTAGCCTCGGTCATCATACTCATAGGTCAACTCTCTCTCAGGTTTCAATCGGACAATTGCGACGATCAGTAACTGCGGCCTGCTACCTGCAGAGGCCGGATTCAGATCGACTTACGAAACAAAACAATATTTTAGGAGACGACGCGAGGATTCTCAAAAGGGAGAGGCCCATTTTCGGGACTGATCGAGTTAAATCGCCGGAGAGACTTTGCGGAAATGGCTGTTTTGGTTACTCTGTTCGACAGAAATGTGTACTGCATTCAACGTTATTCAAGACTTGGGCATTACAAGACTGAACATTACAGGGCTAGATGCCGGGTCTGGTAGTTTCAATGTTGGACATTTCAGAGTTGATTAGCCTGGAGGATGAAGGATGAGACCGGTTCGTTTGCGCGAGTTCATGGAGAAGCTGCCAGCAGG
>CAIOZW010000106.1 GCA_903862855.1 uncultured Acidobacteriota bacterium | reverse complement strand
TGCACTCATCACCGGTGGCAGCAGAGCGGAACAGGCAGCTGGTATTCTCGCCACTAAACGTGAGATTGAAGAACTCGATGGCGATCTCCATCAGAAGAGGGAGGAGGCCGATCAGATCATCCGACTCCTTGAGGATTCCGTGCTGGCGGTCCGACGGTCAGAGGAGAACCTGCAGCATCTCGACGGAGAACTTCGTGAAACTGATAAATACCTTGCCGTTCTTCGAGAGCAGTTGCTGCAGTGCCAACGTGAGCGTGAGCGAACATCTACGCACATCCGTGTTGTCGAGCAGGAGGCCGCTCAGGCTCTCCAGGAGAGAGAGAGTTTTGAATCCCGTCTGACCCACGCCCAGGCTGAAATGGAGAAAGCAGAGGAAGAACGAGCATTGGCTGATAAAGCGGCGACTTTGGCACAGGAGGCAGTGACAGAGCTCCGTCGTCGGGCAGAGGAGAGGGCGGAGATACTGTCGCGCCGGCGAGCCGAGTTCGCCGCCCGGACTGAACGCCGTCGCGGGTATCTTAACGACATAAGGCGTCTTGAGAATGAGATCCTGAACCTCCGGAATCGCGCCGGTCGACTTGACTTTGAGGAGACGGAGATTGGCGAAACACTTTCACTGTCCCGACAAAACTTTGAGCTGGCCAAAGAGCAGCTGAGTTTGCTCAATGAACGCCGGGGGAAGATCTCGCTCGAATTCGAAGAACGAAGTAATAAACTGGCTAATATCCGCGAACAATTTGAGCAGGTAGATCAAGCCCTCCGTGAAACGCGTGACAGCTCAACCACCATACGGGAACAGCGGGCGCTGCTCGAGATCGAATTGGTAAAGCTGACGGCCAACCTTCAGTACCTGACACAGACCTGTCATTCCGAGCTAGGGGAAGATATCTCCAAGGTCTGCGAACAGCTCGAACTCAGCACCCCACCAGAAATGCCTACATCTACAGTCGATCCCACTATCTCGTCTGAGTCTGTAATCAATGAGAGTAGTGAGGAGGACGAGGTTGATTTAACGATCACTTCCAACGATGTCAGGTTCTGGTATATCCCGACAGACTTCAATCTGGAGGTGGCGAAGGTCCGATTGATTGAGATTAATGAGCGCATCGAGGCTCTTGGTCCAATAAACATGATGGCTCTACAGGAGCTTGCCGAGATAGAAGACCGTCAGAGCTTCCTGATGACGCAAAAACTCGATCTGGAAAAGGCGATCACAGATACACAGTCGGCAATAAACGAGATACGTAAACGATCGAAGGAACAGTTCGTTGACGCTTTCAACAAGATCAATGAAAATTTTAAACAGATGTTCCAGGAGCTATTCGGCGGGGGCACAGGCGAAATGCGGCTCATTGATCAAAGCGATCTACTCGAATCTGGCATCGAAATTATCGCCCAACCCCCAGGAAAAAGACTTCAGAATGTTCTGCTTCTCTCCGGTGGCGAAAAAGCGATGGCTGCCCTATCCCTGATAATGGCGATTTTCAGATTTCGCCCAAGTCCATTTTGTCTGCTTGATGAAGTGGATGCCCCACTCGACGAGATGAACATAAGTCGATTTAGCGACAAAGTGTTGCAGATGAGCAATCAGACCCAGTTCCTCATTATCACCCACAGCAAAAGGACAATGGAGGCTGCCCGCACACTCTACGGCGTGACAATGGAGGATCCAGGAGTCTCAAAGTTGATCTCAGTAAAACTCACCTGAAAAGGAGACGGTCACTTTAACCGCTTGACTCCATCAATGAGATTGCGTATAATTTGGAGCTTGTTGGGAGGTCGTCTAATGGTAAGACTGCGGACTCTGGATCCGCCTATCGGGGTTCGACTCCCTGCCTCCCAGTTCACCCTTAATCCACTTAATTTAGTCTGTTTACGAATATCCCTCGGGGGGCAATCCTGTCCTTCTTGTCATCCCCCCGGACTACGGGAAGCGCCGAGGTTGATTATGGCAAATAATAAAAAAACTGGACTCAAGAAAAGACGCGGGTTCGTTTCGTCCAGTTCGCAACAGTCGGCCAGCGTTAAGGCGAGCAGTAACGCATCAAAGATCCGAAAGTTGATTGTTATTTCTATAATTGTTCTTATTGCGGGTACTGGTGGCTGGTATTTTTTTCTTCGGGGGGAAAGCAATACGGAGGTCGTGACAACATCCGGCCTCAAATACACGGATATTAATGTTGGTAGCGGATCGACTCCCAAACGTGGCGACCGGGTCACCGTCCACTACACTGGGACACTAGAGAATGGGACTAAGTTTGACAGCTCACT
>CAIOZW010000105.1 GCA_903862855.1 uncultured Acidobacteriota bacterium | reverse complement strand
TTTCGTTGTGCGAAGTGGAGCAGCCAATGGATGGAAGGCCGACGGCTTCAGCAATGGACTGGACGATGGAACGGTGAAAGGACTGGCCATACCGGTCGATAATGGCAGTCTGATTGGCCGGGCACTCACCTCTTTTATCACCGTTGAGTCTATCGATCCGCACGCTGAACTGCCACTGGTACTCGGGCAGTTTGCAGCGCCACATCCGAGTCGGGCCTTGGCGGTGCCGCTGGTCGTGCGGAGCCGCGCTGCAGCGGTTCTCTATGCCGATTCTGGCATTGAGGGGGATGGCAGACTGAACCGGGCAGCGCTTGAGGTGATCATGGAAGTTGGAGCCATGGGGATCGAACTTCTTCCGACTCGGCGCAGTGACCCGACGCCTGCGGTATCCCGTGGAACTATTCCCCTCCCACGACGTGAAGAGACGACCGCAAAGGAAGCGGCAATGGACTCGGCACAACCCCCCACCCCGTCACTTGTCGAGCCCAAACCCCTCTTCACTCCCACCGTATACGATGATCAGGTTACACCTGGCACGATCAACGAGGGAGAGTCGACAGATCCGCACCAAAGAACCGCTTTCGGAAGACCGTCTGATTCGTGGAGGCCTGATTCGACAGAGAATGGCTCAACCAGCGACTCTGGTGGATTCGATGCGGACGATGTGGAGCCTTCGCTCACCCCTGGCGTGCAGAGGACAGACGAGATTGATGGTTGGCAGAAGACCTCTGGCGATCGTTTCTCTACGCCAACCCTGGATGACCGGTTACCCAACTCAACCGGACCAGAGATCACGACAATAATACCGGACGATGGTGGCTCAACTGTCATTGAACCACCCTTTCTTACCCCCTCGACGGGAACGAGCGATCAGGTTGAGACAACTGGACGAGTCACCAAACCAGTTCCGGATCAGACGGCCCGGCCTTCAACGCCCTTCCTGACCGATACGAGAACTCCATCCATCACATCGGGATCATCGACCGAGTCGGAGCATCGTGCCCACAACGATGCCCGGAGATTTGCAAGGCTGCTCGTCTCGGAGATCAAACTCTACAATGGGAGCAAGGTGAACGAAGGTCGTCGCAACAGCGATCTCTATTCGCGACTCTCAGATGAGATTGTCCGCAGTCGTAAGGTCTACGAAAAACGTGTCTCACCAGCGGTCTCGGCAAGGTTCGACTATTTCTATGACGAGCTGGTTCAAACCCTGGCCGAAGGTGACAAAGAGAAGCTTGGCAGTGATTGTCCTGGTCCGGTTATCAACCAGGAACCCGGGTAACCCGGCCAGTCTAATTCCTGGAGCAGATCTTCAGCTGCGCGGGTCCGAATCGGTCAATTGATGATAAAGAGGACTGTTTCGACCCGCGTTTGTTGGTCAGATTGTTGCTGTTTGGTGAAGATAATTGGCAGCAGCGTCCGCTCATTTCAAGGGACGACACTATACATTCCCACCTGCATTACAAAGCTATGTTCGACAACTCACATCACAGCCGCAACCTGTTCGGGCAAGGATGGCACAAATTGAGTGCCAGTCTGATGCTCCTGACATTTCTGGTAACCGGAGCCGTCTGGAGTGGCTATCCACTCGAATCAATTTCGGCGCAGCAACGAAGCGGTGTCTCGGAGTCGGCTCTCAGTCAGGCCGGACTCGACGATTATGCAATCTATCAGCGGGCACAGAACCTGGTCGATTCAGGGCGTAGGGATGAGGCGGAGCGCATCTTCCGACAGTTGGCGAACCGCTACCCGACATCGCTCCTGAGCCGGCAGGCAATCCTCCAGGCCTCAGGAAATGCCTCACTTCGAGGAAGCCATCAGCAGGTGATCGATGATCTATCGCCGCTCCTTGATAAGAACGATGGAACCGCGCTCAAACTGGCGATCGAATCTCTGACAAGACTCAACCGGCGCAATGA